>NZ_JBRRES010000011.1:0-108498 GCF_056760395.1 Stenotrophomonas sp. STEN009
TTCTACGCCGACAACACGCGCATGCTGTACGGGGACGGCGCTGAGGCGGCAGCGTCGCTGGTCAGCGAGCTGAAGGCGCTCGACGGCGGGCATTGAGCCGTAGCGGCAGGGGGGGGGCGGGGCCCCCCCGCCCCCCCCCCCCCGGCGGCATCGAAGTGACGACCCCATCTTCAGGCGGATAAGCGATAATCGCGCCATGAACGTTCATGTCTCCCCCGATTCGCTGGTGATCGCCGGCAAGACCTACGGCTCGCGGCTGCTCACCGGCACCGGCAAGTTCAAGGATCTGGAAGAAACCCGCCTGGCCACCGAGGCCGCTGGCGCCCAGATCGTCACCGTGGCCATCCGCCGCACCAACATCGGGCAGAACCCCGGCGAGCCGAACCTGCTGGACGTGCTGCCGCCGGAGCGCTTCACCATCCTGCCCAACACCGCCGGCTGCTACACCGCCGAAGACGCGGTGCGCACGTGCCGCCTGGCCCGTGAACTGCTGGACGGCCACAACCTGACCAAGCTGGAAGTGCTGGGCGACCAGAAGACCCTGTACCCGGACGTGATGCAGACCCTCAAGGCCGCCGAACAGCTGGTCAAGGATGGCTTCGAGGTCATGGTCTACACCTCCGACGACCCGATCCTGGCCAAGCGCCTGGAAGAGATCGGCTGCGCTGCGGTGATGCCGCTGGCCGCGCCGATCGGTTCGGGCCTGGGCATCCAGAACAAGTACAACCTGCTGCAGATCATCGAAGACGCCCGGGTGCCGATCATCGTCGATGCCGGCGTCGGTACGGCATCGGATGCGGCGATCGCGATGGAGCTGGGCTGCGATGGCGTGCTCATGAACACGGCCATTGCCGGCGCGCGCAGCCCGGTGCTGATGGCCAGCGCGATGCGCAAGGCGGTCGAAGCCGGCCGTGAGGCGTTCCTGGCCGGGCGCATCCCGCGCAAGCGCTACGCCAGCGCGTCGTCGCCGGTGGATGGGTTGATCGGCTGATGACCAATCCTTTCGACAGCGCTGGGTCCAAGGCCCCGCCCAAGCCGTTCACCGTCAGCGAGGGGCGCCGCGAGGTGCGCAGTTTCGTGCTGCGCCAGGGCCGCTTCACGCCTGCCCAGCAGCGCGCGTTCGACGAACGCTGGCCGCGCTTCGGCCTGGATTACAGCGGCCAGCCGCGCGACCTGGACGCCACCTTCGGTCGCCCGGCGCACAAGGTGCTGGAGATCGGCTTCGGCAACGGCGCTGCACTGCGCTTTGCTGCCCAGCATGACCCGTCGCGCGACTACATCGGCATCGAAGTGCACGCGCCCGGTGTCGGCCGCCTGCTGAACGCCCTGGCCGACGACAACGCCGACCACGTGCGCCTGTACCACCATGACGCGGTGGAAGTACTGCAGAACGAGATCGCCGATGGCGCGCTCGATGAAGTGCGCATCTACTTCCCGGACCCGTGGCACAAGAAGCGCCACAACAAGCGCCGCCTGCTGCAGCCGGCCTTCGCAGAGCTGCTGGTGCGCAAGCTGCGTGCGGGCGGCCGCCTGCACTGCGCCACCGACTGGGAAGACTACGCCGAACAGATGTGGGACGTGCTCGATGCGACCGCCGGCCTGGTCAACCGGGCCGGTCCGCGGGGCAGCGTGCCGCGCCCGGAATGGCGGCCGCAGACCCACTTCGAGACCCGCGGCCAGAAGCTCGGCCATGGCGTCTGGGACCTGTTGTACGACCGCACCTGACGATCGCCCGAGGACGCCGCGCCCCACATGGATACCGCGCTGACGCTGACCAACGACATGAAGCTCGTACTCGGGCTGGTCGGCTTCACGATGGCGATGTTCCTGTTCGAGCGGATCCGCGCCGACGTCGTCGCGCTGGTGGTGCTGGTGGTACTGGGTGTGACCGGCCTGATCGCCCCGGAGGAAATCTTCGGCGGCTTCTCCGGCAACGCGGTGATGAGCATCATCGCCACCACCATCCTCGGTGCGGGCCTTGACCGCACCGGCGCACTGAACCGGCTCGCGGCCTGGCTGCTGCGACGCGGACATGGCATCGAGCAGCGCCTGCTGATGATGACCACGGCCATCGCCGGCCTGAACTCGTCCTTCATGCAGAACCCGTCGGTGATGGCGCTGTACCTGCCGGTCGCCTCGCGGTTGGCGGCACGCACCGGGCTGACCATGCAGCGGCTGCTGCTGCCGATCTCGGCGGCGATCGTGATGGGCGGTGCGCTGACCATGGTCGGCAACTCGCCGCTGATCCTGCTGAACGACCTGCTGGCCTCGGCCAACAACAACCTGCCCTCCGGCCTGGCCAGCATCGAGCCGCTGCGCATGTTCGCGCCGCTGCCGATCGGCGTGGCGCTGCTGATCGCCTCGCTGCTGTACTTCCGCTATTACGGCGACCGCAAGCTGATCGAGGAAGAGACCCTGGTCAACGATGGGGTCACCCCGGCCCGTACCGAGAGCTACTTCGCCAAGACCTACGGCATCGAAGGCGATGTGTTCGAACTGGTGGTCACCGCCGAAAGCCCGCTGGTCGGCATGACCCTGGGCGAGGCCGAGAGCCTGCATGACGCGCCGCTGCTGCTGGCGCTGAAGACCGGCAACGATACGCGGCTGGCGCCACCGGCGGAAATGCGCATCTGGGTGGGCAGTGTGCTGGGCGCGATGGGTCCGCGCGAGCAGATCGGCGATTTCGCCCAGAACCAGTTCCTGCGCATGTCCTCGCGGCTGAAGCACCTGGGCGACCTGTTCAATCCCAGCCGCGCGGGCATTTCCGAGGCGGTGGTGCCGCCGACCTCGAACGTGATCGGCAAGAGTGCGGCCGACCTGCGCCTGCGCAAGGAGCGCGGCATCAGCCTGCTGGCGATCAACCGCGACAAACAGGTGATCCGCGAGGACGTGCGCGACGTGCAGCTGCGCGCTGGCGACATGCTGGTCTTCCACAGCATCTGGACCGACCTGGCGCAGGCCGCCAAGAGCCGTGACTTCGTGGTGGTCACCGACTACCCGACCGGCGAACAGCGCCCGCACAAGTTCAAGATCGCCATGGCGATCTTCGCGCTGACGATCCTGATCGCGCTGACCAGCAAGCTTCCGGTAGCGCTGACCCTGATGACCGGCGTGGCCGGCATGCTGCTGACGGGCGTGCTGCGGATGGACGAGGCCTATGCCTCGATCAACTGGAAAACCGTGTTCATGATGGCCGGACTGATCCCGCTCGGCTGGGCGATGGACTCCAGCGGCGCGGCGGCCTGGGTCGCCGGCCATACCATCGACAAGCTCCCCACCGGCATACCGGTGTGGGTGCTGGAGCTGGCCCTGGCGCTGCTGACAACGGTGTTCTCGCTGGTGATCAGCCATGTCGGCGCAACCATCGTGATGGTGCCCATCGCGGTGAATCTGGCGCTGGCGGCGGGTGGCAACCCCACCGCGTTCGCACTGATCGTGGCGCTGTCGGCCTCCAACAATCTGATGACGGCCTCCAATCCGGTCATCTCGATGATCACCGGCCCGGCCAACTACACCCCGCGCGAGATGTGGCGGGTCGGCGGACCGTTGTCGCTGATCTACACCTGTGTGGTGGTGCTGATGATCAACCTGATGTTCTGAGGGTCGGGTTCATCGGCAGGGCTGCGCCCTGCACCCCAGTAGTGCCGGCCGCTGGCCGGCAACCTCAACGGCAAAAGCGTGCATTTCGTGGGATGGCGGGGTGGGTCCGACAGATTTCTGCGATCTGCCAGAACGGCGTCGTGCACCGCTTTGGTAGGTGTCGACCTTGGTCGACACGGTAGATCCACGCCATGCGTGGATGCCTTTGCAGAGTCGAGCCATGCTCGACTGCTCCTGGCTTGGTGGGTCAGAGCCGTTCTCCTACGGAAAACGGAGCCGCCCCCCAGCCGGCCTCAGGCCAGGTAGACCTGCCCATCACGCACGTCCACCGGCACCGCGCGCAGGCGGTCGCCCTTGCAGGGGCCGGCGATGCAGTCACCGCTGTCCAACGCGAACGAGGCGCCGTGGGCGGCGCAGACCAGATGCCCCTCACGGCTCTTCAGGAACTGCCCCGGCGCCCAGTCCAGGCGACGGCCGGCATGCGGGCAGATGTTCAGGAAGGCGCGCACCTGTGCGCCGTCGCGATACAGCAGCAACGACTCGGCATCGCCCTCGACCACTGCTTCGACCTCGGCAAACGCACCATCGGCAATGGCATCAAGGGCGATCAGGGCAACAGCGGCAGTCATGGCGAAGGCTCGGACAGTAAAGAAGCATTGTCGCACGCCTGCTCAGGTGACTGGCTGCAGGATGAACACAAGTCATTGATTCGTAATAAGCACAGGCTATATTTAACGAGTTTTTCACTCAATGACAGTGCGGGCTCCCGATACTCTGGTTTCGCTGATTTCCCAGCCTATCGAGCCGCCATGTTCAATCGCGATTCCGCCTTCAACCAGTTCCGCACCCTGTTCGCGCCGCGCAAGCCGCGTCACCCGCTGGTGCGCGTTGCCGTGGGCCTGCTCGGCCTGGCGATCCTGGCCGCGATGGTGTTCATCGGCGTGTTCGTCGGTGCGGCGATGATCCTGGTCGGCCTGGCGTGGAAGCTGCTGGCCTCGCGCAAGGCGGGTGCAGCCCGACCGGTCGACCCGACCGTGGTCGAGGGCGAGTACCGGGTGGTGCGCAAGCCGGTGCTGCCGGCCTCGCGCTGAGCCCTGCCGGCCGGCGTGCCCGCTGACGGCGGGCGCCATGCGTTCTAGACTGCGGGCATTCCCTTCCTGGATGCCCGCATGTCCGACGTTTCCGATGTGATCCCTGCACCTGCCACGCCGCGTGTTCCGGTGGTGGGCGGTGGCAGCTTCCCCGTGCACCGCGTCTACTGCGTGGGTCGCAACTTTGCCGACCATGCGCGCGAAATGGGAGCCGCGGTGCCGGCGGCCGACGACCGCGGCCGGCCGATGTTCTTCAGCAAGCCTGCCGATGCGCTGGTGGTCGGCCATGACGATGCCATCCCCTATCCGCCCGCGACGGCCAACCTGCATCACGAAGTGGAGCTGGTGGTGGCGATCGGCCGTGATGCCCCGGCCGGCGAGCTTCCCGTGGCCGATGCCGAAGCGCTGGTGTACGGCTATGCCGTCGGCCTGGACCTGACCCGCCGCGATCTGCAGGCGGCCGCCAAGGAGAAGGGCCATCCCTGGGATGCCGCCAAGGGCTTTGATGCCTCTGCACCGATCAGCGAAATCGTGCATGCCGGCGAAGTGGGCGATCTGGCGGCGCTGAACCTGTCGCTGGAAGTCAACGGCGAAGTGCGCCAGCAGGCCCTGCTGGACCAGATGATCTGGAACGTGCCGGAAATCCTGCACGAGTTGTCCAAGCTGTGGCAGCTGCGCGCCGGTGACCTGGTGTTCATGGGCACGCCGTCCGGAGTGGCCGCACTGAAGCCGGGCGACCGTTTCAGCGCGCGCCTGGAAAACGTGGCCGAGCGCCACGGCGTGATCGCCGGCTGACACCACCTGCGCTACTCTGCGCGCTGTCCACATCCCCCACAGGAGAAAACACATGGGAGTGCTCACCGAATTCAAGGAATTCGCGATGCGCGGCAACGTCATCGACCTCGCCGTCGGCGTGGTGATCGGCGCCGCCTTCGGCAAGATCGTCACTGCACTGGTCGAGAAGATCATCATGCCGCCGCTGGGCCTGCTGATCGGCAAGGTGGACTTCTCGCAGCTGGCGTGGACGCTGTCGCCGGCACGCATCGGGCCGGACGGCAAGGAGATTCCAGCGGTGGTGATCGGCTACGGTGATTTCATCAACACCCTGATCCAGTTCGTGATCGTTGCGTTCGCCATTTTCCTGGTGATCAAGGTCATCAACCGTCTGTCGCGCAAGAAGGAAGCCGCTCCCGCCGCCCCGGCCGAGGAAGTGGTGCTGCTGCGCGAGATCCGCGACAGCCTGAAGAAATAAGGCGTAGCGCCGGGCCGTACCCGGCGAGCCCGCCGCATGTGAAAGCCCCGCTCCGGCGGGGCTTTCGCTTTGCCGGATGTGGCGGAAAACAGCGTTCGCTCCGGACATGACCTCCCGCCCATGCGCGCGTCTGAACGACTGTTAAGCTCCAAGGCTTGGTCCCTTCCCGGAGTTGTCCATGCGTCGCCGCGTCCTTGCCATCGCATCCTCCCTTGCCCTGCTGGCCGCCCCGGCCTTCGCGGCACCGCGCGCCACTACCCTGCCCCCGGCGTCGCTGGCCACGGCCGCGCAGCTGCGCGATCAGGCCCTGGCCGATGACACCGGCTGGAAGGTGGTCGAGTCGCTGACCACCGAAATCGGTCCACGCATCGCCGGCAGCGAAGCCGACGCGCGTGCGGTCGCCTGGGCCGAAGCCAAGTTCAAGGCCCTGGGTTTCGACAAGGTCTGGAAAGAACCGGTGACCTTCCCGAAGTGGGAGCGCCGCAGCGAACACGCCGCCGTGACCGGCAGGAACCCGCAGCCGCTGCAGATCACCGCACTGGGTGGCAGCCCGGGCGGTACCGTTGAAGCAGAGGTCGTGCGCTTCGCCGACCTGGCCGCGCTGCAGGCTGCGCCCGCCGGTTCATTGAAGGGCAAGATCGCCTTCGTCGATTACCAGATGCTGCCGTTCCGCGATGGCCGCGACTACGGCCGTGGTGGCGCGATCCGCAGCAAGGGACCTTCCGAGGCGATCCGCAAGGGCGCCGTCGGTTTCCTGATGCGCTCGGCCGGCACCGATTCGCACCGCGTGCCGCACACCGGCATCACCCGATTCGATGACGGCCTGACCCCGGTACCGTCCGCGGCCCTGTCGGTGCCCGATGCCGACCAGCTGGCACGTCTGCTGGCACGTGGCAGCACTACGGTGAAAGTCGCGCTGGACTGCGGCTGGGACGGTACGGCGACCTCCTACAACGTGATCGGCGAGATCACTGGCCGCACCCTGCCCAAGGAAGTCGTGGTGATCGGTGGCCATCTGGATTCGTGGGATCTGGGCACCGGTGCCGTCGATGACGGCGCAGGTGTCGGCATCACCATGGCCGCGGGGCATCTGATCGGCCAGCTCAAGCAGGCCCCCAAGCGCACGATCCGGGTGATCGCGTTCGCCAACGAAGAGCAGGGGCTGTACGGCGGCAAGGCTTACGCCGAAGCACATGCAAAGGACGTGGCGCTGCACCAGCTGGCTGCCGAGAGCGATTTCGGTGCCGGCCGCATCTATGCGTTCAATACCGGCTCGCCAAACCCGGAAGGCTCGCGCGAAGCGACCCGGCAGATCGCCGAGGTGATGAAGCCGCTGGGCATCGAGTACGCAGCCGACAAGGGCGGCCCGGGGCCGGATATCGGCCCGCTGGCGGCCAAGGGGGGCGCCTGGGCGTGGCTGGCACAGGATGGTTCGGACTACTTCCACCTGCACCACACCGCCGACGACACGCTGGACAAGATCGACCCCAAGGCGCTGGCGCAGAATGTGGCGGCATACACCGTATTTGCCTATCTGGCCGCAGAGGCCGACGGCAACTTCGGCAGTGAAGCCAAAGCGACGACACCGCCGAACGAGTGATGCGGCAGCGCCGGGCCATGCCCGGCGAGCGCAGCGGGAAAGGAGGTGCGGACCAAGGTCCGCACCCACCAGCAAGGATCGCATCCACCAGAGGGGATCGCGCCCACCAGGCTGGGTCACCCCATCTGCCTGGACAATTACCGTTCCCACGCGCAGGTGTTGCGAACACCAAGCCGGTGCGGATCGAACAGGGGATCCGTCCCCAAGCGACGGTGGTGTTCGTAATCGCGCAGCGCGGCCAGCGCCGGCTTCTGCAGCAGCAGGATGGCGAAGATGTTCAACCAGCTCATCAGGCCCACGCCGATATCCCCCAGCGACCAGGCGACCGTGGCACTGTTCAGCGCCGAGTAGCCGGTGGCCAGCAGGAACAGCAGCTGGAACCCGCCTATCACCCACGGCATCGGGCGGTCCCGGCACAGGTAACTGATGTTGGTCTCGGCCATGTAGTACAGCGCCAGGATGGTGGTGAACGCAAAGGGCAGGATGGCCAACGCCACGAATGAACGGCCGAAGCCCGGCAATGCCGATTCCACCGCGTGCTGCACGAAACGCGGTCCGGCCTCGACGCCCGGCAGATTGCCCAACAGCAGACGCGCATCATCCGGAATGCCGTTCACCGCCGGGTCGTAGACGTTGTACAGGCCGGTCGAAAGAATGAGGAAGGCGGTCGCACTGCACACCACCATCGTGTCGATATAGACCGAGAACGACTGCACCAGGCCCTGCTTGACCGGATGGGAGACCTCCGCTGCGGCCGCCGGGTGCGCACCACTGCCCATGCCGGCTTCGTTGGACAGCACGCCGCGGCGCACGCCCCACTGGATCGCCGTGCCGATCATGGCGCCGAACGCTGCGTCCATGCCGAAGGCACTGCGCAGCACCAGCGCTGCGACCTCCGGCACTTTGTCCGCGTTGAGCACCATTACCATCGCGGCCACCAGCAGATAGGCGATCGCCATCAGCGGTACCAGCCACTGGGCGACACCGGCGATGCGGCGTACACCGCCGACAAGGATGGCACCCAGTGCAACCAGCAGTGCGCCGGTGGTGAACACGACCGGTACGTCCCAGGCTTCATTCACCGCGCTGGTGATCGCATTGGACTGCGTACCCGCCAGCATCGCGCCGGCCAGCACGGCGACCAGTGCAAACAGCACCGCATACCAGCGCTGGCCCAGTCCCTTCTCGATGTAGTAGGCCGGGCCACCCCGATACTGGCCACCGGCATCGCGATCCTTGTAGATCTGCGCCAGCGTCGATTCGATGAAGGCGCTGGACGCACCCAGGAAAGCGACAACCCACATCCACAGGATCGCACCGGGACCACCGAAGGCGATGGCCATCGCCACACCGGCGATATTGCCAACCCCCACCCGGCTGGACAGCGACAGGGACAACGCCTGGAACGGGGAGACCCCTGCATCGGACCGCTCATGGCGGAACACCAGGCGCAGCATGTCAGGCAGCGCGCGCAGCTGGATGAAGCGGGTGCGCACGCTGAAGTACAGGCCGGCGAGCAGGCACAGCACCACCAGGTAAGGGCTCCACACCACGCCGAGAAGGGCATTGACGATCGATTCGACGTTCATCGCGCCCCCTCAGAAGGACATGCCCAGGGCGACCTGGGGGCTGATGAGGCGGGCGGCATTGCGGCCGGCCACCGTGACCTCCACGCCGGCGATCAGGCCAAGCGAGGGACTGAAGTGGTACTGCAACGCAGGGGCGAAAGTCAGCGCACGGCTGGCCGGGCGCCATTCGTCGACGCGCGCGATGGCGCCGTCCGCGCCGGGAGCGAAGCCGCTGAGGCGTCGCCGGGTCTCGCGGCTGGCCGCCACTTCCATCACCGCTACCCAGCGGGGGTTGACGCTGTATTCGGCGCCGATCGACAGGCCCAGTACCGAACCGCGCGCGATGTGGCCCTGGAAGCCCGCGGCGGTACCGTACACGCTGGCACCGGTGAGGGCCGTGCGGGAAGGCGCCGGACCCGCACTGAGCTGGGCACGCCAGCGCAGTGGCCGCTCGTTGCCCAGCCACACCACCTGCTGCACGCCCAGCGCGGCAACGGTACGCTGCACGCCGTCACCCTGCGCGTCGAGCGGATTGCCGGTGATGCGGTCATGGCTGCCCGTGCTGAAGCGCTGCACGAGCGCTACTGAAACCGCGGGCCGGGTGCCATCCGCATTGGCCGCCTGCAGCAGATACTGCAGGCGCGCAGTGGTGTCACCCGCGCGGAAACCCCGGCTGTGGGCGGCACCGGATTCGGCGCGCGACGCGCTCAGGTTGACCTGGCCGGTGATCCGCTCACCCAATCCATAGGCGATGGGCACCACCACCGTCCAGCCGCCACTACGTTCACCGCTGCGCTGGCGCTGGCCACGGTCATCGAAGTGATCACGGCTGTCGACACGTACCAGATAGGGTTCGATGTAGCCGTGCCCCTTCGGCATGCCGGCCGGATTCGGGGTGATCAGCGGACCCGTGAAATTGACGCCTTCCAGACTGCGTGCGCTGGCATGCGCATCGACGGGCGCAAGCAGGCTTGACAGCGAGAGGAGCGCGCCGAGGGCGCAACGATGACGACCATGCATGTGGAACACCTTGCCTGACAGGAATGGAACTCCAACCTGCGTCGAGCAAGAGGGCGCAACAATGAGGCAAGTTTCAAAAGCATGCTTGATCGGAAAAATCAGGCTGTACGCAACGCAAGACGACGCAATCCGCCTTAAGCCGCCTTGACGCTGCGCGACGTCCCCGGTGGTCCCGCCGGCACATCGCGCAAAAGAAACCCGGCCACGGGGGCCGGGTCCTGGCAGCCGATGGCGGCGACCGGTCCGTCAGCCGTCGCGACGGCTCGCCCACTGCGCCAGCAGCACTGCGGTGGCCGAGGCCACATTTAGGCTCTCCACCGCGCCACTGCCGGGAATGGAGACCTGCAGGTCACATTCACCGGCCAGGTCGCGGTCCATCCCCTCGCCTTCGGCGCCCATGACGTAGACCAGACGCGCCGGCAGCGACGTGCGGAATACATCGTCACCCCCATCGACGAGTGTGGCCGCCAGACCGAAGCCAGCATCGCGCAGCTGGGCCATCGCCTGCGGGGTCGCAGGCAGCTGCACCAGCGGCACTGCTTCGGCACCGCCTTCGGCCACGCGGGCAGCCGCACCGGACAGCGCCAGCGTGCTGCCGGCCGGCAACAGCAGCGCCTTCGCGCCGAAGTGCGCCGCCGAACGTAGGATCGCGCCGAGGTTGTGCGGATTGCCTACGCCATCCAGCCACAGCGCCAGTGACGGGCCTTCGCCGATCTGCTGCAGCCACTGCGCCAGCGGCACGGTCGGCGCACGCAGCACGTCGGCCACCACGCCTTCGTGGTGGGTGGTTCCGGCCAGCTTGTTCAGATCGCCCTCCTCGACCACGCGGTAACCCACGCGGTTGGCCACGCACCACTTCAACAGCGGCTGCAGTCGCGGAATCCGGGCCTCCAGCAGATACAGCTTGCGCAGTGCCTGCGGCCGCGCTGCGAACGCGGCCAGCACGGCATTCAGGCCGTACAGGCGCAGCTCATCGCTGCCTCCGCGTCCACCGCCGCCCGTTGCCGGCAGGTCCGTGCGCGGCAACGGTGTGGCGCGCGGCGGACGAGCGGACGGGCGGCGGTTGTTCCAGGGGTTGTTCACTTACACGTTCTCCTGCTTGCGCTGGCGCCAGAAATCGGCGTTCCGGATGCCCAGTGCATCGGGATCGAACGTCGGATCCAGGCCCAGCTTCTTCTGTCGTTCGTAATCGCGCAGCGCCAGCATCGCGGGCTTCTGGATGATGAAGATGGCGATGATGTTCAGCCAGGCCATCAGGCCCACGCCGATGTCACCCAGGCCCCAGGCCAGGGTCGCGTTGTGGAACGCACCGAACACCACCATGGCGATGATGCCCAGGCGCAGACACAACACGGTCAGCGGACGGTGCTTGTTGTGGTTCACATAGCTGAGATTGGTCTCGGCCATGTAGTAGTACGCCATGATGGTGGTGAAGGCGAAGAAGAAGATCGCCAGCGAGACGAACGACGCGCCCCAGCCCGGCAGCACGGCTTCAACGCCGGCCTGCGCATAGCCCGCCCCTTCCGGAATGCCGGCCAGGCCCTGGAACACCGGAGCCGCGCCTTCCACCGGCGAGTACACGTTGTAGGTGCCGCTGGCCAGGATCAGGAACGCGGTGGCGGTACACACCATCATGGTGTCGAAGTAGATCGCGAACGCCTGCACGTAGCCCTGCTTGGCCGGATGCGAGACTTCCGAGGCCGCCGCCGCGTGCGGGCCCGAGCCCTGTCCGGCTTCGTTGGCGTAGATGCCGCGCTTGACGCCCCATTCGATCGCCAGGCCCATCATCGCGCCGAACGCCGCATGGGTGCCGAACGCGCTGTTGAAGATGATGCCGAACATCTCCGGCACCTGGTCGGCATTGAGGATCATGATGACGATGGCCATCAGGATGAAGGCCGCCGCCATGAACGGCACCACGATCTCGGCGAAGGTGGCGATGCGCTTGACGCCGCCGAAGATCACCACGCCCAGCAGCAGCGCGACCACGATGCCGATGCCGAGCTTGAGCGCGGCAACCGATTCCATGCCGAAGGCCTGGCCATCCAGCGGCCCGCACAGCGCACCGCCACGGCAGGCATTGATGATGCTGTCGGCGATGGCATTGGCCTGCACGCCCGGCATCAGAAAGCCGGCGGCGATGATCGTGGCGATGGCGAAGGCCATGGCATACCACTTCAGGCCCATCGCCTTTTCAATGTAGTACGCCGGGCCGCCACGGTAGCGGCCTTCGGCATCCTTGGTCTTGTAGATCTGCGCCAGGGTGCATTCCACATACGAGGTGGATGCACCGAGGAAGCCCATCACCCACATCCAGAAGATCGCACCGGGGCCACCGAAGGCGATGGCCGTGGCCACGCCGGCGATGTTGCCGATACCCATGCGCCCGGCCATGGACATGGCCAGCGCCTGGAACGAAGAAACACCGGCGTCGGACTTTTCGCCCTTGACGGTGAGGCGGCACATTTCCACGAAGCCGCGGATCTGCATGAAGCGGGTGCGGACGCTGAAATAAAGGCCGGCCGCCAGGCACACGAAGATCAGTGCCTTGCTCCAGATGATGCTGTTGACGAAATGTACGGTAGCTTCCACGCGCGCTCTCTCCAGTCGGCGGGGTGAATGGACGTCCCGTCGGCTGGAAGGGACCGGTCGATTCTCCCTGATCGAAGGTCGCTGCGATAGCGCCGGAAGGCATCCGCCGGGGGGGGGCCGCGGGGGCCCCGGGGGGCGCGGGGGGCGGGCCCGGGCGCGCCCCCGGCGGGCGGGGGGGACGGGGGGGGGCCCCCCCCCCCCCCCCCCCGGCGGCGGGGCGTCAACCCGCGTTGGCCCCGCGGTGGCGGGCACCTTCCAGGATCGACAACCCGGCCAGCAGGCCGACGATGGTGACGTAGAAGCTGGCCGTCATCTGGTGCGCGAACATCGACTGGGTCAGCCCGCACAGCACGTACGTGGTCACGATCATGATCCCGGCCGCGGCAGGCCCGCGGAACGTACTGCGCCCGCTGCGCCGATGCAGGCGCACGAACACCCACAGCGGAACGCCATACACCGCCAGCAGCAGCAGCAGGCCGGGCATGCCCTGGGTGGCGGCCCATTCGGCCACGTCGTTATGGGCATGGCCAAGGTGGCACCGCTGTTCGTCCGGGTTCTCGCGGCAGACCGGCACACGCTGCATCGCGTCATCGAAGTGGCCGATTCCGACACCGACCAGCGGGTGGTCCAGGAAGGTATCCCAGGCAACCTGCAGACGCTCCACGCGGGCACCGGCGGAAGAGTCGCTGTCGCCCTGCTCCATGCGCTGCATGTCGCTGTGCAGCTCGCTCAGCCGCACCTGGTGACGCAGCTCGGGCACCGACAGCAGCAGGGTGGCGCCAATCGCCAGCATGCCTGCCAGCACCGACAGGCGGGCGGTGCCGGTCCGCCAGCGCAGGCTCAGCGCCAGCACCACCAGCAGAGCCAGCAACGCCGCGAACACGCCACGGCTGCCGGTCAACACGATGGTTCCACAGCCGGCCGCCATGCCGACGATCACCAGCGACCAGCGTCGCGAAGGTCGGCAGAACACCAGCAGCACCATCAGCACCATCACGATGTCGGCCAGCACGATGGCATTGGTGAACAGCTCCGCACGCGGAGCCCCCTGCAGTACCTGCCACAGCGACATCGCGAAGGTGACCAGCAGCCCGGCCAGCGCGCCACGCCAGAGCCAGCGCAGGTCCGGGCGCAACGCGCAGACCCACAGGGCGATCCAGGGGATCACCACGAAGCGCGAGCGGTTGTCGACATCGCGCAGCCCCTGCTCGAACAGCAGCACCGACAGCAGGCCCAGTGCCAGCACCGCGAGCATCAGCCAGGTCAGCACCTTCACCGGCTGCCCGCCCATGTGCCGGGCGCGCCACAGCAGTTCCGGCGCCAGCAGCGTGCTGGCCAGCAGCAACAGGCCATACGGAAGCAGGTTGATCGGCACGGTAAGCACCAGCGCCGGAAGGCAGAACAGACCGATCTGCGCCAGCCAGTGCGCCGTGCGCTGCCGACCGCCGACGGGGGCACCCGGCAGGTCGCCGGCCGCGGGGTTCAGGTTGTCCGGTGGAGCTGGCACGTCGGAAGTTTCGCTGCGGGTGTGCGGGAAGAACGGGGGCGGCCACAACGGCCACTCCCAGTGTGCTGTTTTACTGCCTTTGTCGCCTGTTGGGCAGTCTGGACAAGCGTGGACACAGGTCTTTATCCCCGTTCCTGCAAACGCCGTTCACGTTCGCGCTCGCGATCGCTGGCCTGGCAGGGCGCGACCACCGCCTCCGCCGGCACCAGCCACCAGCGGCGACGATTGGCCACGCCCGCCGGTTCGGCCCGGTCGCGGTCCACGCACGGCAACAGGGCGTCCTCCTGCACCAGCAGCCAGCGCCGCGCCGGCACCAGTCGCTGCCAGCGCGTCGCCGCCTGCAGTTGTTCATCCCAGGGGGTGTTGAAGCCGAACGTGGCCGCCGGTCGATCGGCCATCAGCAGGTTCTGTTCCTTCCAGGCCACCAGGCCCAACTCGGCCTGCGGGCCGATGCGCTCCCCCACATGGCGCATCAGGCCCCGCGCCGAACCCGAATCGTTCAACAGCGGGTAGCCCACCAGGCTGTACAGCACCCACACCGTGGCCAGGGTCGACACCATGGCCAGATGACGCCGGCCACGGCCAGACAGCAACAGGCTGGCCACACCGCAGGCGCCCATCGCCAGCGCCGCCCAGGCCAACGCATCCATCACGCCCGGTGCCAGACCACGTTCGTGCTCCAGCCTCGACTCAAATCCCGGCTCGCCCAGCAATGCCAGTGCGCCTGCCAGCAGCGTGCCGAGCGCCAGGGCCAGCGTGAAGAGCCCCAGCAGTGCCTGCACGTCGCGACGGCGCAGAAGGCCGGGCAGCAGCGGCGCCAGGGCCAGGCAGAACATCGGCAGCGCAGGGAGAATGTACACATCGCGCTTGCCCTCGGGAATCGAGAAGAACAGCACGATCAGCAACCACCACCCCAGCAGAAGCAGGTAGCGCGCGTCGCGTCGCTGCAGCCGGCGGCGCCAGGCCGGAATCGCCCACGGCAGTGCCAGGAACGCGGGAATCCACATCGACGGCATGATTGCCAGGAAGTACCACCACGGCTGGTGATGGTCCCAGGACTGGGCATAACGCCCTGCGGTCTGCTGGAACAGGATGTCGTCCATGTAGGCGCGGTACTCGTCCAGCCCGGTCGCCAGCGCCGCCAGCACCATCGGCAGCAGCCACAGCGCCACGGCCAGCAGGAACGCCAGCGGCGCCAGCCAGAAGCGCAGGTCGCGCGCATGCAGGCGCACACCGTTCCACCGCAGCGCCGAGCCGATCACGGCCGGAACGAGCATCAGCAGGGCGATCACACCCACGCCCTTGGTGATGACGCCGATCCCGGCGAAGAACCAGCCCAGCCACCACCAGCGCCATGCCGGGCCCAGCAGCAGGTGGCGCAGCAGCCCGTAGTTGGCCAGGGTGATGAACAGCACCACCAGCGGATCGATCTGTGCCTTCTTCGCCTGGAAGGTGAACTGCAGTGCGAACAGCAGTGCCCAGCCTGCGTACAGGCCGACGCGTCGCGTCCACAGCCGATCGCCGAGATCGACCACGCACCACAACGTGCCCAGCGCGGCGATCAGCGAGGGCAGCAGGAACGCCAGCCGCCAATCGCCGATCAGGTGATAGAGCGTGGCCTGCCACCACATCAGCATCGGCGGCTTGTCCGAGTACAGCTCCAGGCCGCGATGCGGGAACAACCAGTGACCGCTGTCCACCATCTGCTTGGCGACGAGCGCGAAGCGCGGCTCATCCGACGGCCAGGGATCGCGCAGGCCGAGTCCAGCCCCCAGCACCAGCAGGGCCATCACCACGAACAACCACGTCTCTCGCGACGCGCGGGTTTTCAGCATGAGGACTTGAACGGCAGCGGATTCACACCGCTTTTAGCAGACGCGCGTAGAAGAATCCGTCAGCATCGCTGTCACCGGGCAGTCGTTGGCGTGCAATGCCTTCGCAATCCAGCCCGAACGCCTCGTCCAACGGCTGCGCCACCGCATCCGGGTGCCACTTCAGGAACGCGCGGATCTGCTCGATGTTCTCCGCACGCAGGATCGAGCACGTGGCATACAGCAGGACGCCACCGGGGCGCAGCATCGACCAGCATGCCTCCAGCAGCCGGGCCTGAACGCCGACCAGCGCATCGATGTCCTCGGCGCGGCGGTGGAACATCACATCCGGCTGGCGGCGGATCACGCCCGTGGCCGAACAGGGCGCATCGAGCAGGATCGCATCGAACGGCGTGCCATCCCACCACGCGCCAGGATCGCTGGCGTCTGCCGCCAGGGTCTGTGCGCCCTCACCGACACCCGTGCGCGCGTACGTGTCACGGGCACGCGCCAGGCGACGGGCGTCGATGTCCAGCGCCAGCAGGCGCAGGCTGGGATCACGCTCCAGCAGGTGCGCCGACTTGCCGCCCGGTGCGGCGCAGGCATCCAGTACCCGCGCCCCGGCGGCCGGCGCCAGCGCATCGGCCGCGCACTGCGCGGACAGATCCTGCACCGAGAGCGCGCCCTCGGCGAAGCCGGGCAGCTGGTTGACAGCGACCGGCGTCGCCAGCCGCAACGCGTCCGCACTGAGCGGACTCGGCTCGGCGACGATACCGGCCTCGGCCAGCACGGCCAGGACTTTCTCGCGGCCACCGTGCTGGCGGTTGGCGCGCAGCCACAGCGGCGCAGGCTGCAGGCTGGCGCTGAAGATCGCCTCGGCCTGCGCCGGCCAGTCGCGCTCGATGGCCTCGGCCAGCCAGGACGGAAATGCATCGCGGGCCGGCTGTTCCGGGAATCCCTCACGCTGGGCGCGGCGCAGGATGGCATTGACCAGGCCCGCCTGGCGCTCACGGCCCAGCGCACGCGCTGCGTCGACGGTGGCCGACAGGGCCGCGTGCGCCGGCAGTTCCAGTACGTCCAGCTGGGCGAAGCCGACCATCAGCAGCGTGCGCAGGTCTGCATCGCGCGCCGAGAGCGGCTTCTGCATCCACGCCTGCAATGCCGCGTCATAGGTACTGCGACGGCGCAGCACGGCAAAACACAGCGCTTCCAGCAACGCCCGATCACGGCTGTCGGCCAGCTTCGGCAGGGCCCACGCCAGTTCCGCCTTCAGCGAACGGCCACGGGTGAACACCTGGGCCAGCACGCGCGCGGCCAGCATGCGGGTGGCTGCACCCGGCGCCGCCTTGGCGATGGAGAAGTCATTCTGTTTCGTCACCGCTTACGCTCCCACGCGCAGGTCGCGACGGGCGTTGAGGTAATCGGCGGCAGTGATCGCCTTGCCACCTTCGCGCTGCAGCACGCGCAGGCGCAGCGCGCCCTGGCCGCAGGCAATGTCGATGCCTTCGCGGCCGGCAGCAAGTACCGTTCCCGGTGCCTGGCCGTGCTCCATCGCCTGCGCCACGGCGCCATGGATGCGCACGCGCTCGCCGGCCAGCGTTGCTTCGGCGACAGGCCACGGGTTGAACGCACGCACGGTCCGCGCCAGCACCGCTGCATCCTGCGCCCAGTCCAGCTTCGCCTCGGCCTTGTCCAGCTTGTGCGCATAGGTCACGCCCTGCTCCGGCTGCGGCCGCGCGATCGGCTTGATGCCGGCGCGCAGCAGTCCCAGGCCATCGGACAACACCTGCGCACCCAGCTCGGCCAGCTTGTCGTGCAGCTGGCCACCGGTATCGGTGGCCGCGATCGGCAGCGCCTGGTGCAGCAGCACCGGGCCGGTATCCAGTCCGGCTTCCATCTGCATCAGGCACACGCCCGTGGTCTCGTCACCTGCCTGGATCGCGCGCTGGATCGGCGCCGCACCGCGCCAGCGCGGCAGCAGCGAAGCGTGCACGTTCCAGCACCCGTAGGTCGGGATGGCCAGCACGGCCTTGGGCAGGATCAGGCCGTAAGCCACCACCACCATCAGGTCCGGCTTCAGGTCACGCAGCTGCTGCTGGGCCGCTTCGTCCTTCAGCGATTCGGGCTGGTACACCGGAATGCTGCGGGCCACCGCCTCAAGCTTCACCGGCGAGGGGGCCAGGCCGCGACCACGGCCTGACGGACGGTCAGGCTGGGTGTAGACGGCCACGACCTCGTGGTGGCGCGCCGCTGCGCGCAGCGATGACACCGCGAATTCCGGCGTACCGGCAAAGACAATCCTCATGGCTACCCCACTTGCAGGATGGATTCGTGCAGGAAAGAAAACGGCGCCGTCGGCCGGCGCCGTACAGCCCGCGCGCTGCGCGCGGGCACGGGCCACCCCTGCGGGCGGCCCGGAGCGGCGATCACGCCACGTGCTTGCGCTGCTTGGCCAGCTTCTTGCGGACCATCTCGCGCTTGAGCGGCGACAGGTAATCGATGAACAGCTTGCCGTCCAGGTGATCCATCTCGTGCTGGATGCAGGTGGCCAGCACTTCACCGGCCTCCATCTGCTGTTCCTGGCCATTGCGGTCAAGGAACTTCACGGTGATGGTGTCGGCACGGGTCACGTCGGCGAAGATGCCCGGCACCGACAGGCACCCTTCCTGGTACACCCGGCCCCCGTCCTTGGCGACGATCTCCGGGTTGATGAACACCAGCGGCTGGTTCTTCTCTTCGCTGACATCGATGACCATGAAGCGCTTGTGCACGTCCACCTGGGTAGCGGCCAGGCCGATGCCCGGCGCGTCGTACATGGTCTGGAACATGTTGTCGACCAGTTCCTGGAAGGCCGGCGTGGTCACTTCGGCGGCGTCGATCAACGCGGCCTTGGTACGCAGGCGCGGATCGGGGAACTCAAGAATCGGGAGGAGGGCCATGGCAGTTTCCGGATAGGGGGCCGGCACGCCGGCATACGTCGCAGATTCTAGCTGCAACGCTTGCCTTGCGCCCCGGTTTCTGGACTATAGTGCGCGGACCTGTTGGGGAATCAGGGCTTCACACCTATGTTGCTTCGTTTTCGTACGGTCGTCGCCGCGGCGATGCTGACCGTGGCTGCCTATGCTACCGCCGTGGAAGTGAATGGCGGGCACCCGGATACCTATGTGGTCCGAAAAGGGGACACGCTGTGGGATATCGCCGCGCGTTTCCTGCAGAAGCCCTGGCTGTGGCCGGAGATCTGGCAGGCCAACCCGCAGATCGCCAATCCGCACCTGATCTATCCGGGTGACGTGCTGAGCCTGGCCTACCTGGACCGTGTGACGGCCCAGCCCGGGCCCCGCCAGGAGGCCCCGATCGATGCCATTCCGCTGGCCCAGGTCGAGCCGTTCCTGAAGCAGCTGAGCGTGGTCGACCGCATCGACCACCTGCCCTACGTGGCGGGCCTGGAAGAAGACCGCCTGCGCGCCAGCAGTGGCGAAGCCGTGTACGTGCGCCTGGCCGATGCCCAGGTCGGGCAGCGCTGGGCCGTGGTCCGCCCGACCGTGCGCTATGGCGTGCCCAAGCCCACCGAGGACCTGACCGCCAATGGCGAGGTCACCCCCGGCAGCGGCAACCTGTGGCGGGCCTACAACGCGCCGACGCGACGTGCGCACCAGATGCTGGGCTACGAGCTGATGCAGGTCGGCACGGGCACCATCACCCAGGTTGCCGGCGGCAAGGTCGAGGCGTCCACCCTGGTGCTGGACAAGAACAGCGGCGGGCGTGAAGTCCGCGCCGGCGACCGGCTGGTGCCGGTCGAGGCAAGGCCCTACGACCTGCAGTTCGTGCCGCATGTGCCGGCGGCGGGCGTCGAGGGCGTGGACGTGCGTGTGCTCGCGGTGACCGACATGTTCAGCGTTGGCGGGCCGCGCGATGTGATCGCCATTTCGGCGGGCCGCGCGCAGGGCGTGGACAACGGCACCGTGTTCTCGCTGTGGCGGCCGGGCCGCCACGTCGCGCACCGGATGAAGTACCCGGGGTCCTCGCGCATGGATGATTCGCTCAGTACCGGCGCCGGCCGGGTCTCGCTGCCCGACGAGTACGCCGCGCATGCGATGGTGTTCCGCACCTTCGACAACGTCAGCTATGCGCTGGTGATGCAGGGCGTGAAGCCTGTACGGGTGGGCTACAGCGCGCTGCATCCGGACACGAAGTAGGGTTGCCGGGAACATCCCTGACAGCCGCACGCGAAGGCGCCCTAGGGCGCCTTTGTTGTCTGCGGTCGATAGTGGGGGGATGACCAAGCAGGCAGATGAGGCGCTGGTGCGCCTGGTGATGGCGGGAGGCGCGCTGGCGCCGCGGCGGGCACTGCTGCAGGGCGCGGGCAGCGCCGAAGCGGCCCTTGCGCTGGGCGTGGCCGGCTGGCGCGCCCATGGCTGCACCCCGGAGCAGTGCGCGGCACTGGAACGCCCCGATGCGCAGCGGTCGAAAGCCGCCCTGCACTGGCTGCAGGACGACAATCATCACCTGCTGGCCGTTACCGACCCGGCCTTCCCGCCCCTGCTGCCGGAGGTCCCCAACCCGCCGCTGGCGCTGTTCGTGGCCGGCGACCCCAGCCAGGCCTGGCGCCCGGCGGTGGCGGTGGTCGGCAGCCGCTCACCCACACCGGCCGGTCGTGCGCTGGCGGCGCGTTTTGCCGGCAGCTTCGCCGAAGCCGGACTGGCGGTCGCCAGCGGCCTGGCAGCCGGCATCGATGCGGCCGCCCACCTTGCAGTGCTGGATGCCGGCGGCAGTACCGTTGCCGTCATCGGAACGGGCCCCGACCGTGCCTATCCGGACCACCATGCGCCACTGCAGGCCCGGATCGGCGCCGAGGGCGCCGTGCTCAGCGAGTACCTGCCCGGCACGGCTGCCCGTCCCGGCCACTTCCCGGCGCGCAACCGGCTGGTGGCCGGGCTGGCCCTGGCCACCGTGGTGATCGAGGCGGCGCACCGGTCCGGCGCCCTGATCACCGCGCGCCTGGCCGCCGAGGCCGGTCGCGAGGTATGCGCCGTGCCCGGCTCGGTGCTCAATCCGCGGGCAGCCGGCTGCCACCGCCTGATCCGCGAGGGAGCCGCCCTGGTGGAACGGCCCGAGGACGTGCTGGAGCTGCTGGCCCCGGCCCTGCGCCAGCAGCTGCCGGCCTTGCAATCGCGGCTGGCCACCCCCACTGAACAGGCAGTGCCAGCCGACCTGCCGGCACGCTGGGTCGGCGACCCTGACTACCAGCGGTTGTGGCAGGCCCTGGACCTTGACCCAATCAGTATGGATTCACTGATCACGCGCTGTGGATTGACGGCGCCGCAGGTGTCCTCCATGCTGCTGGCCATGGAACTTGCGGGAATCGTGGTCTGCGTACACGGCCGCTACTGTCGAACTCCCTAGTTTCTTCACCTCCACAGCGTCGCGCGACGCAGGCCGAGGGGCAATGAAAGAGAGCATCCTGGATGTACTGCTGTACCTGTTTGAACACTATTTCAGCGAAGATGCGGACCTGATCCGTGACCGCGATTCGCTCCAGAACGGCCTGATCCAGGCCGGATTCAGCCCTACCGAGATCAACAAGGCATTCGACTGGCTCGATGCCCTGGCGGCACAGCGTCCGAGTGTGGCCCAGGCGCGGGTCGATGGCCCAGTGCGCATCTATCACGGGCCCGAGCTGGACAAGCTGGACGTGGAATGCCGCGGTTTCCTGCTGTACCTGGAGCAGCACGGCATCCTCGATGCCGACCAGCGCGAGCTGGTGCTGGACCGGGCGATGGCGTTGGACCAGGACGAACTGGACCTGGACGATCTGAAATGGGTCGTGCTGATGGTGCTGTTCAACCAGCCCGGCGCCGAGGCGGCTTACGCCTGGATGGAAACGCAGATGTTCATGGACGAGCCAGAACCCCTGCACTGACCGTACACTTGGGGCATAGCGCATTCAGGAGCGTGCCCCGTGAGCGAGTGGTTCCATGCAGAAGGCAATCGGCAGCAAGGCCCGCTGCCGGCAGAACAGCTTGTCGAGCTGTTCCGCAACAATCAGATCAGCCTGGACACCCTGGTGTGGCGCGATGGCCTGCCGCAATGGCAGCCATTGCGCAGCGTGGTGGATGAGCTCGGCCTGATCGTGCCGGCCGTCGATGCCGCCCGCGACGACCCCGGGCTGCAGCCCCCTGCCCCGCAGCCTCCGGTACTGCCGGCGGCAACCCCCTATGCCCACAGTGCGCCCGCGGCCGCGTTGCCGCCACCAAAGAAGGGCCTGTCCGGCTGCGCCCTGACCGCCATCATCGGCGGGGCACTGCTGCTGGTGGTGGTGCCCATCGTGGCGATCCTGGCGGCCATCGCGCTGCCTGCCTACAACGACTACACCCTGCGCTCCAAGGTCGCCGCGTCGCTGACCGCACTGCAGCCGCTGAAGGACCAGGTGCAGCATTTCGCCGATGAGGAAGGCCGGTGCCCGGGTGCCAACGATGCCGGTTTCCCGGCGCCGGGGGACTTCTCCGCCGCAGGCCTGTCAGCGGTCCACATCGGCCGCTTCAACAACGGTCATTGCGGTATCGAAGCCACGCTGGCCGCGCCCGGCAAGACCATCGATGGCGATCTGCTGTGGCTGGAATACGACCGCGACAGCGGCCGCTGGGAATGCAGCGGCGAAAGCAACGACAAGTATCTGCCGCAGCAGTGCCGCGGCTGAGCCATCGGCACTGCACCCCAAGCAAGGACGACCCAGGAGGGACACACAATGACTGAGTGGTATTTCGCCGAAGGACAGCAACGCCAGGGACCGCTGCCGGTCGAGGACATCCGCCAGCGCTTCCAGCGCGGCCAGCTGACACTGGATACGCTGGTCTGGCGCGAGGGCATGGCGCAATGGGCCGCGCTGCGGCAGGTGGTCGACGAGCTCGGCCTGCAGACCCTGGCCAGCGCCACCACGGCCGCTGACAGTGGCGGCTTCGACCTGCGCAGCGACTACCAGGCCATCGACAACGGCACGGCGCCGCTGCCCGGCACCGGCGCGCTCAGCAGTTCGCCCTACAGCGCGCCGGGCACCGCAGCCATGGCCGGCCACGCACAGCCGGTGATGGGCGGCGAAGTGGTGTACGCAGGCTTCTGGAAGCGCGTGGCTGCCTATGTGATCGACTACTTCGTGCTGCTCATCCCCGGCACGATCATCGGCGTCATTTCCGCCCTGGCACTGGGTGCGGGCATGGGGGCCGCCGGCAGCGGCGAGTCGGCCATCGAGATCATGGGCCAGCTGGTCAGCGGCCTGCTCAACCTGGTGATCTCCATGGTGTACTACACCTGGTTCCACGCCTCGCGCGGCGGTGCCACCCTGGGCAAGATGGCCGTCGGCATCAAGGTCGTGCGCAGCAACGGTGACCGGCTGACCGTGGGACGTGCCTTCGGACGCTACTGGGCCGCCGTGCTGAGCGGCCTGATCCTGTGCATCGGCTACCTGATGGCCGCGTTCACCGAGCGCAAGCAGGGCCTGCACGACATGATGTGCGACACCCTGGTGGTGGACCGCTGGGCCTTCACCGACCAGCCGCAGCTGCAACGCCGCGAGCTGGGCGTGGTCACCATCGCCGTCCTGGTCATCACCGCCCTGCTGGCCCTGGCCGGCCTGGTCCTGATGGTGGCGGCCATCGGATTCATCGCCAAGATGGCCTCCTGACCGGCCATCCTCACGCCTGGGCGCTTGACATGGAGCGTCCGGGCGTGATTCCTCTAATAAGGAAACCTGAACGCCCGGCACCCAACCGGGCGTTCAGTTTATGGATTTGCCCGTGGCCGCTTCACTAATGCGGCCGTTTGCTCCACCCTAGCGGCCCCTCCCCTGCGGCTCGCCCCACAGACACTGCTGCCATGCCCAAGCACCTGCTCATCGTCGAATCGCCGGCCAAGGCCAAGACGATCAACAAATACCTCGGCAAGGACTACACCGTCCTGGCCTCGTATGGGCACGTGCGCGATCTGATCCCGAAGGAAGGCGCGGTCGATCCGGACAACGGGTTCGCCATGCACTACGACGTGATCGACAAGAACGAAAAGCACGTCGATGCGATCGCCAAGGCGGCCAAGGGCGCCGATGACATCCTGCTGGCGACCGACCCGGACCGCGAAGGCGAGGCGATCAGCTGGCACATCGCCGAGATCCTGAAGGAGCGCGGGCTGGTCAAGGACAAGCCGATGCAGCGCGTGGTCTTCACCGAGATCACCCCACGCGCCATCAAGGAAGCGATCAACCAGCCGCGGGCCATCGCCAGCGATCTGGTGGACGCCCAGCAGGCACGCCGTGCGCTGGATTACCTGGTCGGTTTCAACCTGTCGCCGGTGCTGTGGCGCAAGGTACAGCGCGGCCTGTCCGCCGGCCGCGTGCAGAGCCCGGCACTGCGCATGATCGTCGAGCGCGAGGAAGAGATCGAAGCCTTCATCGCGCGCGAATACTGGTCCATCGCCGCCGAATGCGCGCACCCGTCGCAACACTTCAATGCCAAGCTGGTGAAGCTGGACGGACAGAAGTTCGAACAGTTCACCATCACCGACGGCGATACCGCCGAGGCTGCGCGCCTGCGCATCCAGCAGGCGGCGCAGGGCTCGCTGCACGTCACCGACGTGGCCAGCAAGGAGCGCAAGCGCCGCCCGGCGCCGCCGTTCACCACCTCCACCCTGCAGCAGGAATCCTCGCGCAAGCTCGGCTTCACCACCCGCAAGACCATGCAGGTGGCGCAGAAGCTGTACGAAGGCGTGGCAATCGGCGATGAGGGCACGGTCGGCCTGATCTCCTACATGCGTACCGACTCGGTCAACCTGTCTCAGGATGCGCTGGCGGAAATCCGCGACGTGATCGCCCGCGATTACGGCATCGGTTCGCTGCCGGACCAGCCCAACACCTACCAGACCAAGTCCAAGAACGCCCAGGAAGCGCACGAAGCGGTGCGACCGACCTCGGCGCTGCGCACGCCGGCGCAGGTGTCGCGGTTCCTGACCGACGACGAGCGCAGGCTGTACGAACTGATCTGGAAGCGCGCGGTAGCGTGCCAGATGATTCCGGCCACGCTCAACACCGTCAGCGTCGACCTGTCGGCCGGCAGCGAACACGTCTTCCGTGCCAGTGGCACCACCGTGGTCGTGCCCGGCTTCCTGGCCGTGTACGAGGAAGGCAAGGACAGCAAGAGCGCCGAAGACGAGGACGAAGGCCGCAAGCTGCCGGCGATGAAGCCTGGCGACCGCGTGCCGCTGGAACGCATCCTGGCCGAGCAGCACTTCACCCAGCCGCCGCCCCGCTTCACCGAGGCGGCACTGGTCAAAGCGCTGGAAGAGTACGGGATCGGTCGTCCCTCGACCTACGCCTCGATCATCCAGACCCTGCTGTTCCGCAAGTACGTGGAGATGGAAGGTCGCAGCTTCCGTCCGTCCGACGTCGGTCGTGCAGTGTCCAAGTTCCTGTCCAGCCACTTCACCCAGTACGTGGACTACGACTTCACCGCCAGGCTTGAAGACGAGCTGGACGCCGTCTCGCGCGGCGAGGAAGAGTGGATCCCGCTGATGTCACGCTTCTGGGAGCCGTTCAAGGAGCTGGTCGAGGACAAGAAGGAATCGGTTGATCGTGCCGAAGCCAGTGGTGCGCGCGAGCTTGGCACCGACCCGAAGACCGGCAAGCCGGTCAGCGTGCGCCTGGGTCGCTTCGGGCCGTACGCCGCCATCGGCAGCACCGCCGAAGATGCCGAGGAGAAGCCGAAGTTCGCTTCGCTGCGCCCGGGCCAGTCGATGCACACCATCACCCTGGAAGACGCGCTGGAGCTGTTCCTGATGCCGCGCGCGCTGGGTGAGGACAAGGGCGAACCGGTCAGCGTCGGCATTGGTCGCTTCGGCCCGTTCGCCAAGCGTGGCAGCACCTATGCCTCGCTGAAGAAGGAAGACGACCCGTACACCATCGACCTGGCCCGCGCCGTCTTCCTGATCGAAGAGAAGGAAGAGATCGCGCGCAACCGGATCATCAAGGAATTCGAAGGCAGTGACATCCAGGTGCTGAATGGCCGCTTCGGCCCGTACATCAGCGACGGCAGGATGAACGGCAAGATTCCCAAGGACCGCGAGCCCGCCTCGCTGACGCTGGCCGAAGTGCAGCAGCTGATGGAAGAAACCGGCAAGCCGGTGCGCAAGGGCTTCGGCGCGAAAAAGGCCGCTGCCAAGAAGGCACCGGCGAAGAAGGCGGCGGTGAAGAAGGAAGCCGCGCCGAAGAAGGCAGTGGCCAAGAAGGCGGCCGCGAAAAAGGCGCCGGCAAAGAAGGCCGCCGCCAAGAAGGCACCGGCGAAGAAAGCGGCAAAGAAGGTCGTCAAGAAGGCCTGATGTGGGACAGCGCCCGGCCACCGGTCGGGCGCGGGCAGTGCAGTGCCCGGTCCGCCGCCGCCTCGATGGCGCCGGTCCACCCCATCTGCACGCGGTGGGAGGATAATGAAGGCCCATGCCGGGCCGGTCGCCACCATGAAAGAACTCACCCTGGATTCTGCCGTCACCCTGCTGCGCTCCGGCGGCGTGATCGCCTATCCCACCGAAGCGGTCTGGGGCCTGGGATGCGACCCGTCGCACGAAGCGGCGGTGCACACGGTGCTGCGGCTGAAGCAGCGGCCGATCGAGAAAGGCATGATCCTGGTGGCCGCCGAGCTGGCGCAGCTGGAAGGCTGGGTACGCCTGCAGGCGTTGCCCGACGAGCGTCAGCGTGCAGTGCTGGCCAGCTGGCCCGGCGCCAACACCTGGATTCTTCCGGCCGGATCACGCGCGCCAGGCTGGATCACCGGCGAACACAGCGGCATCGCGGTGCGCATCAGCGCCCACCCGCTGGTGGCGGCACTGTGCCACGCGTGGGGCGGGCCGCTGGTCTCCACCAGCGCCAACCTGGCCGGCGAGCCGCCCGCACGCAGCCGCGAGGAACTGGATCCGCGCCTGCTGCGCCTGCTGGACGGTATCCTGGACGGCCCGACCGGCGGCCTGGCCCAGCCGACGCCGATCCGCGATGCGCTCAGCGGCAACGTCCTGCGATCCTGAGCCGCCCTGTGGACGCGCGGATTGCGCCGCTCCGCCGGATCCCGCACGCTGCCTCCATGAGCCCGCTGCGCGCCGCCCTCTGCCTGAGCCTGCTGCTGCCATTGACCGCCACCGCCGGCGACGATGTGCGTGTCTACCGCTGTGTCGGCAGCAATGGCGCCGTGGCACTGCAGGACACGCCGTGCAGCAGCGGCCGCCAGGAAGTGCGCGACCTGCAGCGGCCGCGTGACCCGGCGCCGCAGGTGGTGCGCAGCGACGCCGCGCCCGCAACCAGCACGCCGCCGGCCGTGATCGAGCGCGAGGTCCGGCACGTCTACATCCAGCCTCCGCAACCGATGTACGAATGCGTTACCGCTGACGGCGAGCGTTACACCAGCGACAGCAACGAAGGCAATCCACGCTGGGTCCCGCTGTGGACCACGGTCTGGTCGCCGCGCGGCCATTTCGGGCCAGGCCATCCCGGGCCCCGCCCGGCTACGGGCGCATCGGCCGGAGGTCCGCCGATCTACCGGCCACCTGCGGTCGGCGTCGGCGTGCAGGTGCCGGCAGGCAACATCCTGGTCCGCGACACCTGCCATGCGCTGCCGCCGCAGGAAGTCTGTTCGCGCCTGCGCGATCGCCGCTGGGAGCTGGACCGCCGCTACAACAGCGCGCTGCAGAGCGAGCGCACCGCGATCAGCAACGAACAGCGCGGTATCGATGCGCGCCTGTCGCGCGACTGCGAGCGTTGAGCCCCTGCCCGTGTAGGCTGCACGCATGAGAAAAGCACTCTGGCTGGTTCTGGCGCTGCTGCCCGCAAACGCGTTCGCCGAGGACATGGTGATCTACCGCTGCACATTCAGCAGCAGCGACGTTCCTACCCTGCAGCGCACGCCCTGCCCCGAAGGCAGCACGCAGCAGATCCAGCGGGTACCGGCGCCAGCAGCGACGCCGGCACCGCGCGTGGAGCCGCCCGCCGGCCAGGAAATGGAGCTCGCCCCGTCGTCAGCGCCGCCGCCGGCAGCGGCGGACACGCCGCGCCGGCTCGACCAGGCGCGCACCATCATGGAAGCGGGCATGGTTGAACCCGCTGGCGGCGGCGACGCCATTCTGGACAGCGCAGCGCTGCCGCTGCGGACGGACCCGGCAAGCCGCAGCGACACCGCGCCACGGGCACCGCTGCCGCCGATCTTCCAGTGCAGCAGCGAGGAAGGAAGCCGCTACCTGCACGAGTACGAGGCGGCGCCACCGCACTGCGTGCTGCTCGACGTACAGGGTCTTGGCGGTGTCACCCCGGCCAATGCCGCCAGCTGCGAAGTGGTACGCGACCGCTGCGAGGAGGTTCCCGAGATCCAGCGCTGCGGCAGCTGGCAGCAGCGCCTGCGCGACGCCCGGGGGCGTGAGCGCTTCGCCGCGCCGGAGAACCTCGACGCCGCGCGCAGCGAGCGCGAGCGTCTGCAGGCCGTGCTCGAGGCCAGCGACTGCCCGGTACCGGGGTGAGGACCTGCCGGCGTGGCGCGGGCCCAACGCGGTGACGGTCAGAACCCGTAGCGCAGGAAGCCGCCGTCCACGGCGATGCATTCGCCGGTGACATAACTCGCCGCCGGCAGGCACAGGAAGCCCACGGCCGCGGCGACTTCCTCCGGCTCACCGATGCGGCGCATCGGCGTGCGATCGATGACTTCCTCGTAGTAGTCAGGGTCAGACAACGGCCCGGAGGTGCGGCGCGTGCGGATGTACCACGGCGCCACCGCGTTCACGCGGATGCCGTCCTCGGCCCATTCCACGGCCAGGTTGCGGGTCATCTGATGCATCGCCGCCTTGCTCATGCCGTACACCACGCCACTGCGCACATGGGTCAGGCCGGAGACGCTGCCGACGTTGACGATGGCCGACGACGCGTGACGTGCCAGCAGCGGATGCGCATAGCGCGACAGTTCAAACGCCGAGAACAGATTGGTCTCGAAGATGCCGCGCCACTCGTCCTCGGTATAGTCGATGGCGGCGCGGGTGATGTTGCCACCCGCATTGTTGACCAGCACGTGCAGGCCATCGGCATGGTCCTCGACCCAGTCCAGGATCTGCCGGCGATCCTCGTCGTCGGAGACGTCGGCGGCAAGCGCGCGCACCTGCTGGTCGGGATAGGCGTCGGCCAGCTCGTCGCGCGCGGTTTCCAGCGCGTCGATGTCGCGCCCGACAATCATCAGGTCGGCACCGAAGCCGGCCAGTTCACGCGCGATGGCCAGGCCGATGCCGGCGCTGGCGCCGGTGATCAGTGCGGTCTGCCCGTCCAGTCGCCACCGTTGCTGGGTCATGTGTCCTCCCGGGCTGCGCCCGCTGTGTTCCGATGCAGAAAGGATACGCGCTCACGGCACGCCCCTGCCGGCGGTGCCACACTGGCCGCACGCCCGTCGTGGAGAGCCGCCATGCGCATCCTGATCCTGTCCGTACTGCTGTCGACGACTGTATTGCTGGCCGGCTGCCAACGCCCACCGGCACCGGACCCGGAACGGCCGCCGGAACCCCAAGCCTTGGCCCGTGCAGCGCAGCAACCGATCGATCGCGCGCGCGCCGTGCAGAAGACCGTCGATGATGGCGCCGAGCGCGAGCGCAGCGCGGAAGCCGACGCAGCGCGCTGATCGCCGCGATGGCGCCGTCAGCGGAGCGCCGCCAAACGAAAACGCCCGGCCAAGGGCCGGGCGTTTTCCGTCGATCCACGCTACGCGTGGCTGGCTGTGCTCAGAACCCGCAGAAGCAGTACGCCAGGGTCTTTACCGGAGCGCCGTTACCCTTTTCGCGCGCGGCGTTTTCGACGAAGCGCAGCTGGGTATCCACTTCCGGCATCGTGCGCGCCAGCATCATCCGCGCCACGCCCGAATCGGACAGCATCCAGGCACCAGTACGGCTGCCGGCAAACCCACTGACGAACTGCGCGAACGGGGTCGCGGCCTTTTCGATGTAACGCACGCGGAACTTGTCTTCGCCGCCCAGCTTGGCGCGGCTGGCGGCGTCGGCCACGGCGTCTTTCAGGCCACCGAAGGCATCGACCAGACCACGTTCCTTTGCCTGCGCGCCACTCCAGACACGGCCACGGGCCACCTCATCAATGGCCTCGACCGGCTTCTTGCGTGCTTCGGCGACACGTCCGGTGAAGTCGGCGTAGCCCTTGTTGATGACCGTCTGGATGACCTGGCCCACCGCCGGATCCATCGGACGGGTGACGTCGAACGCACCGGCGAAGCGCGTGGTGCCGACACCATCGGTATGCACGCCGATCTTGTCCAGCGCGCGGCTGAAGTTCGGGATCATGCCGAAGATGCCGATCGAACCGGTGATGGTCGAGGGATCGGCGTAGATGCGATCGGCATTCATGCTGATCCAGTAACCACCGGACGCGGCCAGGTCACCCATTGACACCACCACCGGCTTGCCGGCGGCCTGCAGGGCCACCACTTCACGGCGGATCTGCTCGGAGGCGAACACTTCGCCACCCGGCGAATTCACGCGCAGCACCACGGCCTTGACCTGCTCGTCGTCGCGCGCAGCGCGCAGCAGCGCCGACGTGGACTCACCACCGATGCGGCCGGCCGGCAGGTCACCGCCACTGATCTCGCCGGCGGCAACCACCACGGCCACCTGCGGGCGTGCATCCACCGGACTGCGGCGGGCGTCGAGCAGGGCCATGTAGCGACCGAAATCGACATTGCGGAAGCCGCCCTCAGCGTCTTCATCGGCCACGCCGCGTTCGATCATCAGGTCTTCGAACTCCTCGCGGGTCTTCAGCGCGGTCACCAGCTTCTGCTGCAGGGCGAACTTGGCCAGATCGCCACCGGCAGCCGCCACGCCTTCGGGCAGCGTATCGATGCCGGCGGCCAGTTGCGCCGGATCCAGCCGGCGCGCCTTGGCGATGTCGCCCAGATAGCGCTGCCACACGTCGTTCATCCAGTACAGGTCGGCTTCCTTGGCCGCCGGCGAAGCAGCATCAAGCACATAGGGCTCGGCCGCGGACTTGTACTCGCCCACCTTGAACAGGTGCACGTCCACGCCCAGCTTGTCCTGCAGGCCGGAGCGGAAGTACTGGCGGTAGCGGCCCAGACCCTCGAGCACCACCGATCCCATCGGATCCAGGTAGACCTCGTCGGCCTGCGCAGCCAGCAGGTACTGCGACTGGCCCATGCTTTCGCTGTAGGCCACCAGCTGCTTGCCGGACGCGCGCAGGCTCTGCAGCGCGGCGGCGACTTCACGCAGCGAGGCGAAGCCGGAGGGCTGCAGCTTGTCCAGTTCCAGCACCACGCGTTCGATCTTCTTGTCCTCGCGCGCCGACTCGATCACCCGGACCAGGTCACGCAGCTGGACCTCTTCGGCGCTGTTGTCGCCCACGGCCTTGGCCAGCGCGCGGCTGACCGGATCGGCGCTGAACTGCTCGACCAGGCGTCCTTCCGGTGCGATCACCAGGGTCGTGCGGTCCTGCAGCGATTTGCTGGCACCGGCGCCCATGCCGGCGGCGATGACGAACACCACCAGCAGCAGGAACAGCAGGCCGAAGAACACCAGGTTGAGGATCAACCGGCGGGTGAAATTCATGACGTCCCACAGCCCGATGAAGAAACTGGCGACGGGATTGCGACGCGCCTGGGGCAGCGGGGGCACGGGTTGATTCATGGAGCGCTCCGGATGGCTTCTTGCCGTGGTAACAGCATAGCCGGTGCCGTGTGAGGCGGCATCGGACACAAGTCAGGGGATCGCCCGTCACGGGGTGACGGGCGGAGGGTCAGGACAGCGCGGACTGGCCGATGCGCTGGCTGCTGCGACGCAGGCGCCAGCCCATCAGGATGGCGGCGGCAGTGAGGCCGACGATCAGGCCGATCCACATGCCCTGCGGGCCCATGCCCAGCCCCAGGCCGAGCCCGGCGCCGAGCGGCATGCCCAGGCCCCAGTAGGCGAACATGGCGATGAACATCGGCACGCGGGTGTCCTTCAGGCCACGCAGAGCTCCGGCCGACAGCACCTGGATGCCGTCCGGGAACTGGAAGGTGGCCGCGTACAGCAGCAGCGTGGAGGCCAGGCCGGCCACCGCCAGATCGTTGGTGTACACCCCGACGATGGCATCGTGGCCGAACAGCAGCACCAGCGCGGACAACGTCTGTGTACCCATGATGATCGCGTAGCCGGCCCAGGCTGCACGACGCACACCGAAGCCATCACCCCGCCCCACTGCATGACCCACGCGCACCGTGGTGGCCTCGGCCACGCCCATCGGGATCATGAAGCACAGCTGCGCCACGTTGATCGCGATCTGGTGGGCTGCCGCCTCGTTGGCGCCGAGGCGGCCGATCAGCAGCGCGGTGACGATGAACAACCCACCTTCCATCAGCACGGTGATGCCGATCGGCAGACCGGTGCGCAGCAGGTCCCAGATCGCCTTCCAGCGCGGCCACTCGAAGTGCGAGAACAGCTGCAGATGGGCGAATCGCCGGGTACGCCACAGATAGAGGGCAAATGCGCTTGCCTGCAACCACATCATCACCGCCGAGGCGATGCCCAGGCCCTCGGCACCCAGCTCCGGGAAGCCCAGCTTGCCGTTGGCCAGCACGTAGCCCATCGGCGCCAGCACCACCAGGCCGCCGAAGCCGATCAACATGGTCGGCAGCGTCCAGTGCATGCCCTCGCTGAGATAGCGCATGCAGAAGTACAGCGTCAGCGCCGGCCCGCCCCAGCGCACCGCATGCAGGAACGCTGTTGCGCCGGGCACGATGTCCGGCGCGATGCCGAAGGCGGGCAGCAGCGGCGGCACCACCGTGAGGAAGGTGAACATGATCAGGCCCAGGCCCAGCGCCAGCCACAACGCCTGCCGGAACAGCGGACCGATCTCGCGCTCGCGGCCGGCGCCGTGCAGCTGTGATACCGAGGCGGTCAGCGAGATCAGCGTGCCGATCGGAATCAGCATCGGCAGCCAGAGCAGGGCCGTGCCGATGGTCACGGCCGCCAGGGTTGAGGTGGCGTGATGACCGGCAATCACGTTGTCGACGAAGGAGATCAGGCCGGTGGAGACATGCCCGAGCACGAGCGGCAGGGCGAGCAGACCGGTGGCGCCGACTTCCTTGCTGAAGCGCGGCGTGGAGGTTGCGTTGGACATGGGATGCGGAACGCGAACTGCGGTTGCGCGCGAAGGGCACAGGCACCGGGTTGCGGGCCGTCATCTTACGCGCGCGGTGCGTTCATTCCCATGACATGGCGTGAACGCTGGGTTTGACCGCGCGCTTACTGGCCGGCCTGGCGCTTGAGCCAGGCGTCTCGTTCCGCAGCAGGTACGGCGAGGAACGCGCTGCGCACCGCATCGCGTTCCTGCGGCGGCGTGCGCTGGGCCACCAGCGCCAACTGCGCCAGCTGTGCCGGGCTGAGCTGGTGCAGCACGGCCAGTGCACTGTCGCGCTGCTGCGGTGGCAGGAAGCCGAACAGCCCATGCAGCTTGGGAAACTCCACGCCCAGTTGCGGCCCCAACCGCCAGCCATCGCGGAACGCCTGGTCCTGTGCCTGGAATTGCGAGCGCAGGCGCTCCTGCTGTGCGGCCGGCAGTGCGGCGAACCGCGTGGCCGCCTGACGGATGCGTTCGCGCTCGCTTTCCGGCAGCGCGCGCCAAGCGGCGTAGTCGGCGCGGCGCTGCCGCTGCTGCTGCGCGTCGAGCTGGACGAACGCGGTGGGTGCCGCCGATGGCGGGACCGCGGGCGTGGCCGCCGGCGCGGGTGGCAGTGGAACATTCAGGGTCTGGGGCGTTGCGGACAGCGACAACGGGATGGCCAGCAGCAGGCTGGTGATCACGGACTTATTCATCGGCGGCGGCGGTTTCCAGCACTGCGCTGGCCGGCTCTGGCCGGCTCGGCTTGGTCTGCGATTCGTCCACCGGCAGCGGACCACCGGCGGCCGTCCAGGCATACAGATCGGCCTCGGCCAGCAACGGATAATCGCGGTCGGCCAGCATTGCTGCGTCATCGTTGGCCGGGGCGCTGTCCGCCTGCGGCGTGGCAGCGACCGTGCTCGGCGGCAGCGCCTCGACCGTGACCGGGCCGGCCTCGGCAACCACCCCCTCCGGCAGCGGCGCATCGCTCACCAGCGACCGACCGCTCCAATGGCGCCAGCCCAGAGCGGCTGCCAGCAGTACTGCCACCGTCAGCAGCAGGATCGCCGGCCCGCGCCAGCGCGGTCGGGCATCGGGGCGCCGGCGCCGGGGGCTGGCAGCGCTCCGTTCATCGCGCTGCGGTGCCCTCCAGCTGGACGTCGGCGCCTGCGGATTGCTGCTGGTGGCAGCTGCCGGCTGCTGCAGCTGCTGCAGGCGCTGCGCCGGCAGGTCGCGGATGCGCTGCTGCACCTGTTCGGCCAGGCCGCGCCAGGCAACGGCATCCGGCTGACCCTGGGCATCACGCGGGCAGGCATCGGCCAGCAGCTGCTGGTAGCCGGCCTCATCACGATCGAGTACCCGCGTGGCGATGTTCTCATCCAGGCTGCCGCCCACCCGCAGCAGCAGGGCCAGCCGTGGCAGCGGTGCCATGCCGCCCAGTGCGGCGAGTGCCGGCGGCCACTGGCCCGGGGCCGGCTCGCGCAGTGCCTGCCGCTGCCCCAGCAGGGTCCAGAAGCGGGTCGGCCACTGTGCCATCGGCAGATCGCTGGCAACGGCCGAGAAGGCGCGCATCACCGCCACCAGGGTCTGCTCGGCCCGGGCCGGGTCGCCGCATTGCAGCTCCGCCACTACCAGGGCACGGCGCTCTACGCCACGCAGAAACGCCGACAGCGCACCGGCCGCGGTCGAGGAAACAGGGGCGGGCACAGCGGTCATCGGTCACTCCAGAGGTCTGCCGGCATGATAGCGGCAGGCCATCGGCGCCCGGCAGGACTTGCGTCCGTGGGCACTTCATGCTGCAGGTTGTGCACAGCACCACGCTGGCGCCCGGCAAAACCGCGACATCTCGCTGAATTCACTCGGTTTCAGCAATGTTTCACACATAACATATTGATTTTAATACATTTTAAAGTATGGCGATTTTTTGACCAACCCAAGGGCGAGGCCGTCGCCATCGGCGTCCTGCGCAGCCGTTGACCGGTAACGCACAGTGTTATCCACAGAACGTGTGGATAAGACTGAATCTCCAATGGACACCGATATTTAGGTGACATTTATGATTCGGCGACGTCCCCCGTGTGGGCCTTCCGGGCGGCATGCGGGTGCACACGGCCCGTTACACTGCCCCGATGCTCGACCCGATTTCGACCCTGCAGGTCGCCCTGCCCGTCCCCCTGCCCCGCCTGTTCGACTATCTGTCGCCGCAGGGCGATGCCCCGGACGTGGCGGTCGGCTGCCGGGTTAAGGTGCCGTTCGGCAACCGCGAACTCATCGGCGTGGTGGCCGGCCACGGCCAGGCCGACGACGGCCAGGGCCTGCGTCAGGCGCTCGCGTGGTGCGACCCCGCGCCCCTGCTGCAGGGCGAACTGTGGCAGAGCCTGCAATGGCTGGCCCGATACACCCACGCGCCGCTGGGCGAAGTGCTGAGCACGGCCCTGCCGGGGCCGCTGCGGCACGGCGAAGCCCTGCCCGACACCCATCATTGGGGCTGGCAGCTGACCGCCGCAGGCCACGCGCAGCGCGGCACGCTGCGCGCAGGCAGCCGCCCGCGGCAGTTGGCGGAACTGCTGGCCGACGCCGTCGTGGACGAGGACGTGCTGGGGGCGCGCATGGAGGACTGGCGCAGCGCGGCGCGCAGTCTCGGCAAGCGCGCACTGGCCGAGCGCGTTGCACTGAGCGTGGCGCCACAGCACGCGCAACCGCTGCCCGGCCCGACCCTCAATCCGGACCAGGCCGAAGCCGTTGCCGCGATCAACGCCGCGGAGGGGTTCCAGCCCTTCCTGCTCGATGGGGTGACCGGCAGCGGCAAGACCGAGGTCTACCTGCAGGCGATCATCCACTGCCTGGCCCAAGGCCGGCAGGCGCTGGTGCTGGTGCCCGAAATCGGACTGACGCCGCAGACCCTGGCGCGTTTCCGCGGCCGCCTGGGCATCGCCGTGCATGCGCTGCATTCGGGATTGAACGACAACGAGCGCGCGCGCGTCTGGGCAGCCGCCTCGCGCGGCGAAGCGCGGGTGATCGTCGGCACCCGCTCGGCGGTGTTCACGCCGCTGCCGCAGGCCGGCCTGCTGATCGTGGACGAGGAACATGACGGCAGCTACAAGCAGCAGGACGGCATCCGCTACCACGCGCGCGATTTCGCCCTGGTGCGTGCCAAGGCGCTGGGGGTTCCGGTGCTGCTGGGCAGCGCGACACCGTCGCTGGAAACCCTGCACAACGCCTATGCCGGTCGTTACCTGCACCTGCGCCTGAAGCAGCGCGCCGGCGACGCTCGGCCGCCACGCGTGCGCATCCTGGATGTGCGCAAGCGTCCCCTGCAGGACGGTCTCTCGGCCGAAGTGCTGGCCGGCATCGGCGAGCACCTGCAGCGCGGCCAGCAGGTGCTGGTGTTCAAGAACCGGCGTGGTTACGCACCGGTACTGCTGTGCCATGACTGCGGCTGGACGGCGCCGTGCCAGCGCTGTGATGCGCCGATGACCGTGCATGGCGGCGGCCGTCGCCTGCAGTGCCATCACTGCGGTGCGCGGCAACCGGCGCCACTGGCCTGCCCCGCCTGCGGCAGCCTGGCCCTGCAGCCACAGGGAATCGGCACCGAGCGGCTGGAGGAGCACCTCACCGCCGCCTTCGCCGAGTACCCGGTGGTGCGCATCGACCGTGGCACCACCGCCCGCCGCGATGCGCTGGAACAGCAGCTGGCCAAGCTGGGGGACCAGGCCGGCATCCTGGTCGGCACGCAGATCCTGGCCAAGGGCCACGATCTGCCCAGACTCACGCTGGTGGTGGTGGTCGGCATCGACGAGGGCCTGTTCTCGGCCGATTTCCGCGCCAGCGAGAAACTCGCGCAGCAGTTGATCCAGGTCGCCGGCCGCGCCGGGCGCGCCCGCGATCCGGGCGAGGTGTGGCTGCAGACCCACCATCCGGGTCATCCCCTGCTGGAGACGCTGGTCAACGGCGGCTACCACCCGTTCGCGCAGGCCGAACTGAACCAGCGGCAGGCCGCCGGCTTCCCGCCATTCGCGCATCTGGCACTGATGCGTGCCGAAGCGCAGCAGGTGGAGCACGCCAACGCGTTCCTGCTGGCTGCACGGCGACTGCTGGGCGAACAGGCGCTGGTGGAGGCGTACGGACCGATGCCGGCACCGATGCCGCGCCGGGCCGGCTACCAGCGCACGCAGCTGCTGCTCTCATCGGCACAGCGCCCGCCTCTGCACGGCGTGCTGGCGCAGCTGGTACCGCAGCTGTATGCCTTGCCGGAAGCCCGCAAGGTGCGCTGGTCGCTGGATGTGGATCCGACGGATCTGTATTGAATGCAAGCGGAATCCGCCGGGCATGGCCCGGCGCTACCGTTACCGCGCGCGATTCCCGCTTACGTCAGCGGTGACATCACGCCGCGCTGGTAAGCGGGTCGCTCACGCAGCCGGGCGTACCACTCGGCCAGGTGGGGCAGGTCCGGACGCTGGATCGGCAGTTCATACCAGGCGTACACCAGTGAACCCAACGGGATGTCGCCCATCGCGAATGTCGCGCCCGACAGCCACGGCTGCGTGGCCAGCGTCGCATCGGCCATCGCCAGGTAATCGGCGGCGCGCACGATGGCGGCATTGATGCGCGATTCGTCGCGGTCTGCCGGCGCGGTGCGCATGATGCCCCAGATCAGATCGCTGTACAGCGGCGCCATCCGCGAGGTGCTCCAGTCCATCCATTTCTCGGCCTGTGCGCGTTCCATCGGATCCTCGGCGTACAGTGTCCCCAGCGCGTAGCGCGCGCTCAGGTAGCGCACGATGGCGTTGGACTCCCACAGCGGCAGGCCGTGGTCCTCGATCACCGGCACCAGGCTGTTGGGGTTCATCGCCAGGTATTCCGGCGTCTGTGTGCCACCGTGGCTGCCGCCCACTTCGATGGACTCGTAGGGCAGGCCGATCTCTTCGGCACACCACAGCACCTTGCGGACGTTGCTGGAATTGCGACGGCCCCAGATCTTCAACATGCGGGTATTCCTTGCGGGCAATGCGAGCGGCAACGATACGCCTGATCGGTGTACATGTGGGCGTGCGGAATGATGCGCGGGGGCGTCGGCCGGGCATGGCCCGGCGCTACCGGTTCTTCTTCGGCAGCGCGCGCACGTAGGACGACTTGCCATCCTTCTTCAGTTCGAACAGACCGATCGCCGCCAGCAGATCACTCAGCTTTCCATAGCCATAGTTGCGCGAATCGAACGAGGCCTGGTTGGCGATCTGGCTGCCCACCGGCCCCAGGTGCGACCAGCCGTCCTCGCCTTCCGCGGCGGACACGGCGCGGCGCAGCATCTTCACCAGACGTGTATCGCTGCGCATTTCCGCGCCGCTCTTGCGCGGGCGCACTTCGTCGCCGCTGCCCGTTTCACCGGTGGCCGGCTCGATGGCACCCGGCTCTGCCGTGCCCTGTTCCACTTCCGGCACGCTGGCATGGGCCTGGCCCAGTGCTTCCAGATAGGTGAATTTGGAACAGGCATTGACGAAGGGTTCCGGCGTCTTCTTTTCGCCGAAGCCATACACCTTCACCCCGTCGGTCAACAGGCGCATCACCATTGGAGTGAAATCAGCATCGCTGGAGACGATGGCGAAGCCGTCGAGGTTGCGCGCGTACAGCAGGTCCATCGCATCGATCACCATGGCCATGTCCGAGGCGTTCTTGCCCTTGCTGTAGGCGAACTGCTGGATGGGCCGGATCGCGTACTCGTGCAGCACCGCCTCCCAGCCTTTCAGCCGTGGGCTCTTCCAGTTGCCGTAGGCACGGCGGACATTGGCCACGCCGTAGCGGGCCACCTCCGCCAGCACTTCGTCGATCTTCGATGCGGGCGCGTTGTCGGCGTCGATCAACAGGGCGATGCGCTTTTCCGGTTCGCTCATGGGCCTCTCGCTGGCGGTTGCCTGAATCCGAGTATCGCCGATCCGCGCGCACGCTGACGTGACAGGCCGCCGCCGTGCGAAGATGCCGGACGGTTCCCCATGCCCCCTGGAGTGAGTCGATGAGTCGTGAGCGCGTTCCCCACCTGGTCGTTGTCGGCGGCGGTTTTGCCGGCCTCTGGGCCACCCGTGCGCTGGCACGCGAACGCATCCGCATCACCCTGGTCGACCGCCGCAACCATCACCTGTTCCAGCCGCTGCTGTACCAGGTGGCGACCGCAGGCCTGTCAGCGCCGGACATTGCCGCACCGCTGCGCCACATCCTCGGCCACCAGCGCAACGTGGAAGTGCGGCTCGGTGAGGTCGTGGCCATCGACAGGCAGCTCCGCCAGGTGCGGCTGGCCGACGGCAGCACGCTGGACTACGACAGCCTGCTGCTGGCTACCGGCGCCACTCACGCCTACTTCGGCAACGACCAGTGGGCCGATGATGCGCCCGGCCTGAAGACCCTCGACGATGCCATTGCCCTGCGCCGCAAGCTGCTGCTGGCGTTCGAGCGCGCCGAAGCCGAACCGGACCCGGCCAGGAAGGCGGCGTGGCTCAGCTTTGCCGTCGTCGGCGGCGGCCCGACCGGCGTCGAACTGGCGGGCACCCTGGCCGAGATTGCACGCCATACGCTGCGCAATGAATTCCGCCACATCGATCCGGCCAGCGCCAAGGTGCGCCTGGTGGAAGCCGGTCCACGCGTGCTGTCCTCGTTCCCGGAAGTGCTCTCGCTGAAGGCGCGCCGGCAGCTGGAAAAGCTGGGTGTGGAAGTGCTGACCGGAACGCCGGTGAGCAACATCGACAGCCAGGGCTTCACGCTGGGTGACCAGTTCGTGCCGGCGCGCACCGTGGTGTGGGCGGCCGGCGTGGCCGCCTCGCCGCTGGCGCGCACGCTGGACGTGCCACTGGACCGTGCCGGGCGCGTGCAGGTGCAGCCGGACCTGACCCTGCCCGGGCATCCGGAACTGTTCGTGGCCGGCGATCTGGCCGCGGTGAACCAGGCCAACGGCAAGCCCGTGCCCGGCGTAGCGCCCGCCGCCAAGCAGATGGGCAAGTACGTGGCCGAGGTCATCCGTGCACGCCTGCACGGCAGGCCGGAGCCCGGGCCCTTCAAGTACGCGGACTACGGCAACCTGGCCACCATCGGCCGCATGGCCGCCATCGTGCACCTGGGGCGCCTGCAGCTGTCGGGCGTGCTGGCCTGGTGGTTCTGGCTGGCCGCGCACGTGTTCTTCCTGATCGGCTTCCGCAACCGCATCGTGGTGCTGCTGAACTGGGCGGTGGCGTATTGGAGCTACCAGCGCAGCGCACGCATCATCTTCGGCGATGACCAGGATGACCGGCGGCCGAAACGGTAGCGCAGGTCTGCAACGGGGTCGGATCCCTTTCCTGCGGAAAGGGATCTGACCCTACGTCGCGTCGCGACTGCCTGCGATGCGCCGTGCCTGGGCACGGCGCTACAAAGATGAGGAATCCAATGCCTGCAACCACGCCAGCTTGCGCTCGCGCGGCAGCTGTTTGAGCTGCCACTCGGCGCGCGAAGCGGCGGAGCGGTCCGGGTACTCGCGCACGGCCAGGATGCGCAGCGGCGGGCGGGCCCGGGTGTAGCGCGCCCCCGTACCGGCGCGATGGGCGGCGAAACGCGCGTCCACGTCGGTGCTGATGCCAGCGTAGTAGCTGCCATCGCGGCATTCGAGCAGGTACAGGAACCACGGGCGGTGGGACGGGGCCATGCCGGGATTATGCCGTGCTGCACCGCAGCGGATATACTGCCCGCGAATGCAGGAGAGAGGCGCCGCGCTGGCGCCCGCCGAAGGCGCAGGCTCCCATGATCGCTCAGGCCGGTGGGCTGGAATCCCACCAACCATGCATTCGACTCGCCGAGCTGGAGAGAGGTCACCGGGCATGCCCGGCACGATCCGCCGAAGGGGCACGCGGCCTACGCCGCTGAACTCTCAGGCAAAAGGACAGCGGGAGCGGCACCGGTCATCGTCATCCCGTCATTGCGCAGGCAATGGCGGCGTCCGCGCATGGCCGGCCCCACCGCGTCCGGAGCCTGTTCCATGTTGCTGTCCATCATCTACCTGATTGCCATTTCCGCCGAAGCCATGACCGGCGCACTGTCCGCGGGACGCCGCCGCATGGATCTGTTCGGCGTGGTCATGATCGCCTGCGTTACCGCGCTCGGCGGTGGTTCACTGCGCGACATCCTGCTTGGCCACTATCCGCTGGGCTGGGTCAAACATCCCGAGTACCTCGGCTTCACCGTGTGCGCGGCGCTGATCGCCACCTGGGTCGCACGCTGGATGCACCACTTCCGCCGCACCTTCCTGGTGCTCGACGGCCTGGGCCTGATCGCCTTCACCCTGATCGGTTGCTCGATCGCACGCGAGGCCGGTCATGCCACGCCGATCGTGCTGATCGCCGGCATGCTGACCGGCGCGTTCGGCGGCGTGCTGCGCGACATTCTGTGCAACGAAGTGCCGCTGATTTTCCAGAAGGAGCTGTACGCGATCATCGCGCTGCTGACCGGCGCCGCCTATCTGCTGCTGCTGCACTGGAACGTGTCCGATGCCACGGCCATCCTGTGCTGCCTGGCGGGCGGCTTCGCCCTGCGCCTGCTGGCGATCCATTACCGCTGGGAAATGCCGAAGTTCGTGTATCACGACGAAGTGCATTGAACGATGGCGTGTTCGCCGGGCGTGGCCCGGCGCTCCCCTTCGTGCCCTGCACCACCCCGGCGATGGACCTGGCGCTGTCGCTCATGCGCAGCGCCAGGCGCATCGCCGGTGCGGACGGGCCGGTCTCCAACTCCGACCGGCCCTGATCGCGGCCGCACCCCCGCAGGCGCAGGCCGCCATCCACACACATGCCGCGCTCAGGCGGCTTCTGACACCGTCACTTCGCGACGGGCGCGCACGGCCGCAGCCAGTCGCTCCAGCACCGTCACGGTGGTGTCCCAGTCGATGCAGCCATCGGTGATGCTCTGCCCGTAGACCAGCGGCTGGCCTTCCACCAGTTCCTGCCGGCCTCCCACCAGATGGCTCTCGATCATCACGCCCACGATGCGCTGTTCGCCGTCCTCCAGCTGAACGGCGATGTCTTCGATCACCTTCGGCTGGTTTTCCGGGTTTTTCAGGCTGTTGGCATGGCTGGCATCGATCATCAGCCGCGTCGGCAGCCTGGCCTTGGCCAGTGCCTGGCAGGCGTCGGCCACGTTGGCCGCGTCGTAGTTCGGCTGCTTGCCGCCGCGCAGGATCACATGACAATCCGGGTTGCCGGTGGTCGAAACGATGGCGGTGCCGCCCTGCTTGGTCACCGACAGGAAGTGATGCGGGTTGGAGGCCGCGCCGACCGCATCGGCCGCGATCTTGACGTTGCCATCGGTGCCGTTCTTGAAGCCCACCGGGCACGACAGGCCGGAGGCCAGTTCGCGGTGCACCTGGCTTTCGGTGGTGCGTGCGCCGATCGCGCCCCATGCCACCAGGTCGGCGATGTACTGCGGCGAGATCACGTCGAGGAATTCAACGCCGGCCGGCAGGCCCAGCTTGTTGATGTCGCGCAGCAGGCCGCGGGCAATGCGCAGGCCCTTGTCGATCCGGAAGCTGCCGTCCAGGTCCGGGTCATTGATCAGGCCCTTCCAGCCCACCGTGGTGCGCGGCTTCTCGAAGTACACGCGCATGACGATCTCGAGCTCGCCGGCCAGCGCGTCGCGCAGCGGCTTCAAGCGCTGTGCGTACTCGATGGCCGCATTCGGATCGTGGATCGAACACGGGCCGACCACGACCGCCAGGCGATCGTCGCGGCCATGCAGGATCTGGTGCAGGGCCGCGCGCGATGCACTGACGGTGTCGGAGGCTTCATCGTCACACGGCAGCATCGCCAGCAGCTGGGCAGGCGGTGTGAGCGGTTCGATGGTGCGGATGCGCAGGTCGTCGGTATGGGGGGGCATGGGGGAGGTCTCCGGTACGTAGGGGGTCCCCAGCGAGGCGGCATGAAAAAAGCCGCCAGGTTCGCTGGCGGCTTTCGGGAATGCGTCTGAAGCTTTCTTCAGGGTGAGCGCAGTCCTTCCTCCGCCAGTGGCTTCGGAAAGTAATACCAGTAAAAGCGGGTAGCGGCTGCGTTCATGGGATGTATTGATAGCACAGCTTCTGCGCAGCACAAAATGTTTCATCCGCAACTGGGGAAGCGGTTCAGCAGCACGGCGATCTAGCGGCTGCCATGCACTTCCACGTCCAGCAGCAGGCCCTCGTGGATATCGGCCCAGCGCTCCAGCACCTGGTCCAGCTCCCGCCTCGCCTCCTCCAGCTGCTCGGGGTTGAGCAGGGACCGCGCCGTGTAGAGATCGGAGACCAGCCGCCGCAGTGTCGATTCCGGTATCGCCACCGAGGGCCCGTCCACATCCGGCAACTGCAACGCCGGGGTGTCGCCGGGAGGGCCGAACAGCGTGACCTGGAGCGTGCTCTGCATGATCGACTTCCCTGCGGGTGGACGTGGGCAATGCACTGTTTACCGCGTCCGGATGACCGGCGCATGTGCCGATGTGCGGATCGATGGTGTCGCGACTGGACCGATGGTGCCACCGCGTTGAGATCTTCCTTCCAGGCTTCCCACCCTTCGGCCCGGAAGGGGCGTGCAGGCGATCGATGCGCGGTTATACGGGCAATGGCATATGCGATACATGTGCTCAAGATGGTTTGCCACCGGAAAAGGGTGGCCGGGTCGGCAAAGCCCGAGGAGATGTTGTTTACGCTTGTCAGCCGGCGTCGCCTTGGGCGGCGCCGGCTGGCAATCCGTCCGCGTTCCATGGCGGGCGGTGCGGGGGGGCGCTTGCGCCCGCCGGATCAGTGACCCGGTCTTTGCCGCCACGTACCGTCCGCCACCTCTTCCGGTGGCGGTGTCGTCTGTCCTGTACGGAGCACACGCCATGAACACACCACACGTTCCCTTCCCCGGTGCCCACCCCGATCCGGCCAATGCCGATCAGGCGCCGTTCGATCCCAACGGTCTGGTCGCCCACCTGCAACGCATCGGCAGCGGTGCGGCCGCCGATGGCCAACCCTGGCCCGAGCGCCATCCAGCGAACGGCCGACGCATGATGCTGGCCGATGCCGATGGCGCACTGGCCGGCCTGCGCATCGTGCAGGAGGTGCTGCTGGCCGCCGAACGCTGCCGCCAGAATGCCGCGCCCGAACATCACGTGAGCGACCGGGTGATGGAAGGGTTGATGCTGGCATCCCTGGGGCTGGCCACGCATGCGGCCGAACGCCTGCAGCCCCACTAGCCGCGTCCGCGCAATGTGACCGGGCCCGATGGCCCGGTCATGGGCCGGCACCCGCCGGATCACAGTGAACGCAGTGCGCGCCTGCGGATGTAGGCGTTGGCAGGGCTGTCGCGCTCGCGTTGCCAGCGTGTGCACAGGTCACGCAGCCACTGCGGCTGGGTCTTCCCGGCATCGTTGAGCCAGTTGCCGACGGAATCCTGCACATAGCGTTCGGGATCATCAGCCAGTGCCTCCAGCAGCGAATGCGCGTGTTCGGGATGCTGCTTGAAAAGAGCGATGTGCGCCGCCCAGACGCCACGGGGACGCAGTGCTTCACAGGCAAACCGGCGCAGATGCGCGGACGGTTCCTGCGTCCACGGCTGCAGGCATTCAAGCGCCAGCAGTGGCCCGGCAACGATGTCGGTGCGCAGCGCCAGCCACGCCCATTCGCGCACGCCGAAATGCGGATCATCGGCCAACGGGCGCATCTTCTCCAGCTTCACCGGCAGGGAGGCGGTGGCATCGCCACCGATCAGGTAGCAGGCCCAGCCGCGCACGGTGTCGGATGCATGCGACTGCCACTGTGCAGGATCACCCTGCCTGGCCTCACGCAACAGCGTTGCCGCCAGAATCATGCGCTGGGTAATGCCTTTGCTGGCGGCATCGCGCATGCATTGAATGGCAGTCTCCGGCAGCACCGCAACGGTCTGCAGCAACACCGCGAAGTCCACGGCCAGACATTCCGCCAGATGCGTGCTGGCGGCTGCCCCGGTATCCAGCTGATGCTTTCGCGCCGGGCTGATCGCTGCGCTCACTGCAGGTCCTTCCGTCCGCTGCCGGTGTGCTGCCACACCTTGGCCAGCAGCTGTGAGAGCTGCACCTGCTCGGCAGTGTCCAGGCCGTTGAACAGGCCCGCGATCCACTGCGTGTGCTGATTGAAGAGGTCTTCGGCCAGGCGCTTGCCCTGCGCGGTCAGCACGATCTGCAGGCGACGACCATCGTCCGCATCGCTGCGCCGCTGCAGCAGACCTTCGCGCTGCAGGCCATCGAGCAGGCCGCTGATGGTGGCGCGGGTGACGCCGGCGCGCTCGGCCAGCGCATGCGGCGACAGTGTGCCGCCGGCACCGTGCAGCAGGAACAGCACGATGAAGCGGCCTTCACTGAGCCCGTGCGGTGCCAGCCGGCTGGCGCAGTCGCGATCGATCGCCGAGGACAGCGGCAGCAGCTGGAAGCACAGATGCAGCAGGGCGACATTGGCGTGGCCACGTCGCCGGGCCTCATCCAGAAGAGCGCCATGTTTAGCCTCAAGCACAGCGATTTCCAATATGTTTAGGTGCCTAATCATATTCATGACGGGATGGAACGCAACACCTACAGGGCCTGCCGCCGGGCCCGGCCGGGCGCACTCCTCGCACAGGGGGCTGCAAGCAGCCGAAGCTGCGGTAGCATCGCGCCACGTCCCGCCAGGAGTTCCACGCATGCGCCGTGCCGTCCTGCTGTTGCTGACGCTGTTCCCCGCCGCCGTAATGGCCGCTCCCCCTCCCGTTCCCTCCCCGGCCCGGATCGATGCCGAGGCCAAGCGCCTGATGCAGGTGGCTCACGCCCGCGGGATGGCAGTGGCCGTCGTCGACGGTGGCAAGGTCGTGCACGTTGCCGCCTATGGCGAGCGCAACGCTGCCGGCGAACCGCTGCAGACCGACACGGTGATGTATGCGGCATCGCTGACCAAGATGGCCTTCGGCCACCTGATCGCGCAGCTTGCACAGGACAAGGTGATCGATCTGGATGCCAGCATCGCCAGCGCACTGGACAGACCGCTGCCGGACTATCCGGCCGAGCCGAAGAAGTACGCCGATTACACCGTGCTGGCCGGCGACGAACGTTGGCGCCGGCTGACCCCGCGCCTGCTGCTCAACCATGCCAGCGGCTTTGCCAACTTTGCATTCCTGGAACCGGACGGAAAACTGAAATTCCACTTCGATCCGGGCAGCCGCTATGGCTATTCTGGCGAAGGCCTGATCCTGCTGCAGTTCGTGCTGGAGCGCGGGCTGGGCCAGGACGTGGGTACGCTCATGCAGCAGCGCGTATTCGACCGCTTCGGCATGCCCCGCACCAGCATGATGTGGCGCGAGGATTTCGCCACGAATCTGGCCGACGGCTGGACCGCCGAAGGCACGGCGGAGCCGCACGATGAACGCAGCCGCGTGCGTGCCGCCGGTTCGATGGACACGACCATCGCCGACATGGGCAATTTCGCGGCCGGCTATGTCAGTGGCCAGGGGCTGTCGGCATCGATGCGCCGGGAGCTGGTGCGGCCGCAGCTGCCGATCACCACCGCCAGCCAGTTCCCGACGCTGCAGCCGGAACTGCCGGTGGCGCAGCAGCGCAGAAACCTGGCTGCGGGACTGGGCGTGGTGACATTCACCGGTCCACAGGGCGCAGGCTTCTACAAGGGCGGACATGACGATGCGGTGGGCAACACGCTGGTGTGCGTCGAACAAGGCCAACGCTGCGTAGTGATCCTGGGCAACGATGTGCGCGCCGAAGCGACCTTTCCGGCACTGGTGCGCTTCGTGCTGGGCGAGACGGGGGTGCCGTGGGAATGGGAATACGGCGCCACGAAGGCATTCGTGCGCTGACAGGTCGACCACGGTCCACGTCCAGCAGAGGGGGCGGAACGCCCACAAAAAAAACCCCGCCTTGCGGCGGGGTTTTTCACTTCATCGGGAACAGCGGACCTTAGAAGTCCATGCCGCCCATGCCACCCATGCCGCCCATGCCACCGGCGCCGCCCAGGGCCGGCTCGTCCTTCTTCGGCGCTTCGGCAACCATGGCTTCGGTGGTGATCATCAGGCCAGCGATCGAGGCCGCGTTCTGCAGCGCCGAACGGGTCACCTTGGTCGGGTCCAGGATGCCGAACTGCAGCATGTCGCCGAACTCACCGGTGGCGGCGTTGTAGCCGAAGCTGCCGCTGCCTTCCTTGACCTTGTTGACGATGACGGACGGCTCTTCGCCGGCGTTGGCGACGATCTCGCGCAGCGGGGCTTCCATCGCGCGCAGGGCGATCTGGATGCCGTGGTTCTGGTCTTCGTTGGCGCCCTTCAGGCCGGCCAGCGCGGTGACCGCACGGACCAGTGCAACGCCGCCGCCCGGAACCACGCCTTCTTCAACGGCTGCACGGGTAGCGTGCAGGGCGTCGTCGACGCGATCCTTCTTTTCCTTCATTTCGATTTCGGTGGACGCACCCACCTTGATCACGGCAACGCCGCCGGCCAGCTTGGCCACGCGTTCCTGCAGCTTCTCGCGGTCGTAATCCGAGGAGGTGTCCTGGATCTGGGTCTTGATCTGCGCAACGCGCGATTCGACCGCAGCCTTGTCGCCCACGCCGTCGATGATGGTGGTGTTCTCCTTGGAGACCTGCACCTTCTTGGCGCGGCCCAGGTCCTTGATGGTGGCCTTCTCCAGCGACAGGCCCACTTCTTCGGAGATCACGGTGCCGCCGGTCAGCACGGCCATGTCTTCCAGCATCGCCTTGCGACGATCGCCGAAGCCCGGGGCCTTCACGGCCACAACCTTGACGATGCCACGGATGGTGTTGACCACCAGGGTCGCCAGCGCTTCGCCTTCGACTTCCTCGGCCACGATCAGCAGCGGCTTGCCGGCCTTGGCGACGCCTTCCAGCACCGGCAGCAGGTCACGGACGTTGGAGATCTTCTTGTCGTGCAGCAGGATGAACGGGTCATCCAGGTCAGCGGTCTGCGACTGCTGGTTGTTGATGAAGTACGGGGACAGGTAGCCGCGGTCGAACTGCATGCCCTTGACCACGTCCAGCTCGTTGTCCAGGCCCGAGCCTTCTTCAACGGTGATCACGCCTTCCTTGCCGACTTCCTTCATCGCGTCAGCGATGATCTGGCCGATCGACTCGTCCGAGTTGGCCGAGATGGTGCCGACCTGGGCGATCGCCTTGTCGTCAGCGGTCGGCTTGGAGATGTTCTTCAGCTCGGTGACGGCAGCCACGACGGCCTTGTCGATACCGCGCTTGAGGTCCATCGGGTTCATGCCGGCAGCAACGGCCTTGGCGCCTTCGCGGATCAGGGCCTGGGCCAGCACGGTGGCGGTGGTGGTGCCGTCGCCGGCGTCGTCGTTGGTGCGCGAAGCAACTTCCTTCACCATCTGCGCGCCCATGTTCTCGAACTTGTCAGCCAGTTCGATTTCCTTGGCGACGGAGACGCCGTCCTTGGTGATGGTCGGGGCGCCGAAGCTCTTCTCGAGCACGACATTGCGGCCCTTCGGGCCGAGGGTGGCCTTGACGGCATTGGCGAGAACGTTGACGCCGCGCACCATGCGCGAACGGGCGTCTTCACCGAAACGGATATCCTTGGCAGCCATTGCAATTACCTCATTGGTCGCGCCGGGCCGTGCCCGGCGGCTGGGATGTGGGGATCAGGTTGAAACAGGTCGCGGCGGGGCTCAGCCGATGACGGCGAGCACGTCGTCTTCGCGCAGGACCTTGTACTCGACGCCTTCGCTCTTGTACGAGCTGCCGGCGTACTGGCCGTAGATGACCTTGTCACCGACCTTCAGCGACGGCGCGCGCACGCTGCCGTTGTCCAGCGGCTTGCCGGGGCCGACGGCCACGACTTCACCCTTGGTGGACTTTTCCTTGGCCGAGTCGGGGATGACGATGCCACCGGCGGAGATTTCGTCGGCTTCGATCGGCTTGACCACAACGCGGTCGTGCAGCGGCTTGATGCTCATAGGAGACCTCTTAAGTGATTGATTGGTCTAAAAAAGTCCGGCGATGTTAGCACTCGCACCAGGCGAGTGCCAGAACCGCACGTGAAGAAACCCGACAAGGTCGGGAGCACGGCAGAGATGGAGCCCCCCGGGAGGCTTTCAAGGGGCGTCGCGAAAAAAGTTTCCGCGCCGGACGCTGCGGCAGTGCGGTGGGGTGGCCCCGAATTAGGTGACCAACGTCGCACTGTCAGATATCTGACGTTCATTTACGACAAAGTGTCACTGGATCGGCCTTAGGCTCGGCCGCGCATTCCCAATCACAAGGAGTCGTCGATGCGATTGCTGTCCCCGCTCGCCACCGCCTGCGTGCTGGCCCTGGCCACCGCGCCGGCCCAGGCCGAGGTCTTCATCAACGAACTGCATTACGACGACAGCACCGCAGCCGGTGACGTCGGCGAGGCGATCGAGGTCGTGGCCACCGCCGGCGAGGATCTGTCCGGCTATCGGCTGTATCTCTACAACGGCAGCACGCCGTCGGCCGCTTCGGTGTACGCCAACACGGCCGTCCCTGCCGGCAGCGCCGCCGGGTGCGGCAGCGCCACCCTGGCCGTGGTCAGCTATCCGACCAACGGCATCCAGAACGGTCCCAACGACGGCATCGCGCTGGTCGACGCCAGCGGCAAGGTGGTCCAGTTCCTCAGCTATGAGGGCACGATCACTGCCTCCGGCGGTCCTGCCGCAGGCATGACCAGCCAGAACATTCCGGTGGCCGAGACCAACAGCACGGCCCCTGGCACCTCACTGCAGCTGACGGGCAGCGGCAGCCAGTACGCCCACTTCACCTGGGCCGAATCGGCGACGCAGACCTTCGGCAGCTGCAACAACGGCCAGACCTTCAGCGGTGGGGGTACGCCCGGTCCCAATACGCCGCCATCGGTGTCCACCACCACCCCCGCCCAGGGCAGCAGCACGTTCCCGGCCGCGGCCGATCTGGAAGTGGTGTTCAGCGAGACGGTGAACCTGGCCAGCGGCGCCTTCGCGCTGAGCTGCGGCGCCTCCGGCAGCGTACCGCTGACCCACCCGGCCAGCGGCAGGAGCGTGAAGCTGTCCACCAACACCGCGCTGGTGGCCGGTGAGGCCTGCCGCTTCGACATCCGCGCCGCGCGCATCACCGACCTGCAGGGCGCGCATCCGGCTGCCGACAGCCGCATCGCCTTCACCGTGGCCAGCGCCACGGGCAACCCCGATCCGGGCAATCCCGGCGTACCGGCGGGCTACTACTCCAGGGTCAACACCTCCAGCCCGAGCCAGCTGCGCTGCTCGCTGCACGCGACCATCAAGGGCCACACCGCCTATCCGTACAGCGGGTCGGGCACCAGCACCTGGACCATCCTGGAGATCGCCGACGAGGATCCGAACAATCCCAACCGCATCCTCGATGCCTATCGCAACCGCAGCTACGCCAAGGTCAGCGATCGCGCTGGCACGGGCAGCGGCCTGACCTACAACCGCGAGCACACCTGGCCGAACTCGCTGGGCTTTGCCAGCACCACCGGCGACAAGGGCCTGCCCTACGCGCCCTACACCGACACCCACATGCTGTACCTGACCGATGCGCAGTGGAATGCCGACCGCGGCAACAAGCCGTTCGGCAAGTGCGATGCCAACTGCGGCGAGCGCGCCACCGAGGCCAACAACGGCCATGGCGGCGGCAGCGGCGGCTACCCGGGCAATTCCAACTGGGTGCGCACGCCGGACGGCAACACCGGCACCTTCGAGGTGTGGGGCCATCGCAAGGGCGACATGGCGCGCGCGGTGATGTACATGGCGATCCGCTACGAGGGCGGCAAGGATGCAGCCACCGGCCAGTCCGAGCCGGACCTGGAGCTGACCGACGACCGCAGCCGGATCGTCAGGACCAGCAGTTCGCCGGCCTACATGGGCCTGCTCTCGACCCTGATCGACTGGCATCTGTCCGATCCGCCGGACGACGCCGAGCGCGCGCGCAACGACGTGATCTACAGCTTCCAGGGCAACCGCAACCCGTTCATCGACCACCCCGAGTGGGCGACGCCGGCGTTGTTCACCTCGGCCAAGCCGGCGACCTGCCAGCTGGCCAACTGACCGCGCAACGCAGCGGTCCATCGCCGCCGCCGGACCTTGATCCGGCGGCGGCCCTATACTCGACGGTCATGCCGACCGTCGATCCCGTCCTGCTGCTGTTGACCACCTGCCCGGACCGGGCCAGTGCCGAGCGCATCGCGCATGCGCTGGTCGGCGAGCGCCTGGCCGCCTGCGTGACGCGCCTGGAAGGGGCGCAGTCGACCTACCGCTGGCAGGGCGAGGTCACTACCGATGCCGAGCTGCAGCTGCTGGTGAAGACTACGGCCAGCCGCGTGGAGGCAGCGATGGCACGGATCGTCGAACTGCATCCGTATGAACTCCCCGAGTGCATCGCGGTCGAAGCCCGGGCCGGACTGCCGGCCTATCTGGATTGGATCCGGGCGCAGACCCGGGAGGACACCGCTTGATGAATCTGTTTGCCCGTGCCGCCGCGCTGTGCGCCCTGCTCTCGCTGGCCCTGCCTGCATTCGCCCTGGACGAGAAAGATCTGCTGCCGGTGGACCAGGCGTTCGCGCTGACCGCCAGTGCTCCGGAGCGGAACCAGATCCAGCTGCAGTTCAAGATCGCGCCGGGGTACTACCTCTATCGCCACCGCACCAGCGTCAAGGCCGACCCGGCCTTCAATGCCGGTGCGCTGCAGATGCCCAGCGGCACCAAGCACCACGACGATTTCTTCGGCGAGGTCGAGACCTACCGCGAACGCCTGCAGGTTTCGCTGCCGGGCGCCCCGACGGATGCGGCCGGCACCCTCAGCCTGGAAGTGCGCTACCAGGGCTGCGCCGATGCCGGTGTCTGCTACCCGCCGCAGAAGCGCGTGGTCCAGGTGACACTGCCCGGTGGTGGCGGTAGCGCCGCAGCCGCCCTGCCAACCGCGCGGGTCACCGGCGTGAACGCGTTCAACACTCCGCTTGCCGGGGCCGGCAGCGGTGGTGGCCTGCGCCTGCCCGGCAGCAGCAACAGCCAGGCGCTTCCGCTGCCCTCCGAACAAGCCTTCGGCTTCGACGCGATCGCCAGCGATGGCAACACCCTGCTGCTGCGCTTCAGTCCCGCGCCGGGCTACTACCTGTATCGCGATCGCACTTCACTGAAGCTGGAAGGCAGTGCCGGTGTGCTGGCTGATACGCCGCGCTGGCCCGCCGCGCAGTCGCATCGCGACGAGCACTTCGGCGATGTGTCGGTGTACTTCAACCAGGTCGAAGTGCCGCTGCCGCTGCGCCGCACGGTGACCGACGCGGTGGACAGCACACTGGTGGTGACCTTCCAGGGTTGCCAGACCGATGGCATCTGCTACCCGCCGATGACCCGCCGGGTGAAGCTGTCGATCCCCGCGGGAAAGATCAGCGCCCACGCCGGCCAGCCTGCGCCACGCAGCGAAATGATCCGACCGCTGCCGGCGGGCAGCGCCGCACCGCGCGAGGCTGCCAACGGCACCCCGTTGCGCCTGCTGCCGACCGTGCCGAACAGCGAACCGGCGCGTACCGATGTGGACGGCGCGCAGGCAGGGTTCGCCGCCGATGCGCGGGGCGACAACGCGCTGCGTACCCGCCCGCCGGCCACCACCCCGGATCCGGACCGTTCGTTCCTGTGGGTGCTGCTGCTGGCACTGGCCGGTGGCCTCGTACTGAACCTGATGCCCTGCGTGCTGCCGATCCTGTCGCTGAAAGTGCTGGGCCTGGCACAGAGCGGTGAGAGCGCCGAGCGCGCCCGCAGCCACGCCATGTGGTACACGCTGGGCGTACTGGTCGCCTTCGCGGTGATCGGCGCGCTGATGGTCGGCCTGCGCATGCTTGGCAATGCGGTGGGCATCGGTTTCCAGCTGCAGCACCCAGGCGTGGTCGCGGCACTGGCCTACATCATGTTTGCGGTTGGCCTGAGCCTGTCCGGCGTGTTCACCCTCGGCGGTGGCCTGGGCAACCTCGGCCAGTCACTCGCCCGTCGCAGCGGTCCGGCCGGCGATTTCTTCACCGGTGCGCTGGCCTGCGTGGTCGGCAGCGCGTGCGTCGGTCCGTTCATGGGAGGCGCGGTCGCCTATGCCTTCGTTGCCACGCCCGTACAGGCGATGGCCGTGTTCCTGTTCCTGGGCCTGGGCCTGGCCCTGCCGTTCCTGCTGATCGGCTTCGTGCCGGCGCTCGCGCGGCGCCTGCCCAAGCCCGGCCCGTGGATGGAAACGCTCAAGCACGTACTGGCGTTCCCGATGTATGCCACCGCACTGTGGCTGCTGTGGGTGCTGGGCAAGCAGCGTGGCGTGGACGGCATGGCGCTGGCGCTGGGCGGACTGCTGCTGCTGGCCCTGGGCCTGTGGTTGTTCGAGCGCAGCCGCTGGCGCAGCCAGCGCGCCGCCGGCCTGCTGGGCGTGCTGCTGGCAATCGCCGCGCTGGTACCGGTGTGGGGCGTGACCCAGCTGAAGCCACCGGCACGTGCGGCACAGGCCACCAGCGAGAACGTCGTGGAGTATTCGCCGCAGCTGCTCGACCGCCTGCGTGCCGACAACCGCGTGGTGTTCGTCAACATGACCGCCGACTGGTGCGTGAGCTGCAAGGCGAACGAGCGCGCCGTGCTGTCGCGACCGGAGTTCAGGGAGCTGCTCAGGCGCACCAACGCGGTGTACATGCGCGGCGACTACACCAACGTGGACCCGCAGATCACCGCTTTCCTCGATGAGCACAAGGCCGTGGGCGTTCCGCTTTACGTGGTGTATGGGCCGGGCGCACCGCCGACGGTGCTGCCGACCCTGCTTACCCAGGCCGTGGTCGAAGAAGCGCTGCTGCGCACCGCACGATGAGGTGGCAACGGCCAGCGCTGCTGTGGACCGCGGTGCTGGCTGCCGGCCTGGGCCTGTGGGCCGGCCATCGGCTGACGCCGGTGCCGGCGGCGGACGCTGGCGATCCAGACGCGCAGCCACCTGCAGCACCGCTGCCCGTGCTGCAGGCAGGCGATGCCCTGCCCGCACTGGTGCTGCCGGACCTGCAGGGACAGCCGCTCGATCTGCGCCAGCGTTTTGCCGGCCGGCCGCTGCTCATCAATGTCTGGGCCAGCTGGTGCGGGCCCTGCGTCGAGGAAATGCCGGAACTGTCGCGCTTCGCGCAGGCGCAGCAACCTGACGGCGTGCAGGTGCTGGGGCTGGCGCTGGATACACCCGAAGATGTGCAGCGCTTCCTGCAGCGGGTGCCGGTGGACTACCCGATCGTGCTGGAGACGCCCGGTCCGCGCGATGCCAGCGTGCAGCTGGGCAATGCCCAGGGGCTGCTACCTTACAGCGTGCTGGTGGATGCACAGGGCCGCATCGTGAAGCAGAAGCTGGGGCCGTTTGCCGCCGGCGAAGTGCAGACGTGGGCCCGGCTGTAAGCTGGCCGCGGCCGGCATCCACGCGTCCTGATCCCGGTCAGACCAGTGAGCGCGCCCAGAGCTGGGACACCTGTGGCTGGCCGAACAGCTGCTCGTGCTGCTCGGTCATCAGTTCGAAGCCGGCCCGTTCGTACAGACCGCGGGCGTCGATGAGCGCGGCATTGGTCCACAGCACCATGCGCTTGTAGCCCACCGCGCGCGCGAAGCTCATCGCCTCGTCCACCAGTCGCTGCCCGATGCCCCGCCTGCGCGCGCTGGCATCGACGTGCAGCAGCCGCAGCTTGGCATTGTGCGCGTCGTGCCGGACCACGAACACCGACCCCACCGGGGTGCCGTCCAGTTCAGCGATCCAGCAGCGCTCGGTCTGCGGGTCGTGTTCGCGCAGGTAGCGGGTGACGATGTCGGCCACCAGCGCTTCAAACTCCGCGTTCCATCCGAATTCGCGTGCATACAGCGCGCCGTGCTTCTGGATCACCCAGCCCATGTCGCCGGGGCGGGGATCGCGCAGCACGCAATCCGACGATGCACCTCCCAGCAGTGCCTGGATGTGCGCCATCGCCTCAAGAAGGCGCTGGCATCCTGCTTCGCTGATATCTCCCAGCATGGCAGCGACGCTTTCGCTGGACGCTGCATCCAGCTGTGCGAAGGCGGCGCGGCCCGCCTCGGTCAACACCAGCCGGTTCGCGCGCGCATCCATCACCGACGGTTCGCGTTGAACCAGACCGCGCGCCTGCAGCCCGCTCAGCAGCCGGCTGAGGTAGCCCGCGTTGAGGTCTAGCCGATGGCCCAGCTGCGCAGCCGTGATGCCCTGGCCCGCCGCCAGTTCGAACAGCACCCGCGCCTCGGTGAGGGTGAAGTCGCTGTGCAGCAAACGCTCCTCGAGCACCGCGATCCTGCGGGTGTAGAAGCGGTTGAAGGCGCGGACCTGTGCGACGGGATCGGAAGTGAGCGCAGACACGGGGACGTTCCTGATGGTTGCCTTGGGCACATAGTACATGCCTTGAGCAACTATATAAGGCTGTTTCGCGATCCATTCCGCGTCTTGGCGCCTTAAAACGAAAGATTCGTTGCAGTACGGTTTACGTTCTGTTAATTCTGCGTTTAGCGACCAGGGCCCTGGCTGCAAGGAGAACCAACAGGATGAACGACTGACCGACAAACCACTCAAATCGACTGCAGGGTGCATGCATGAAACACGGAATTCGCAGAAGTGTTCAGGCTCCAGACGCAATCACGCCATTGGCATCCGCAGTAATGGTGGCCCTCGCCACCGCGCTGCTGTCCACCAGCCCCGTTGCACGGGCGCAGGACAGCGGCACATCGACGACGCCCGACGCGGCCACCACCCTGGATACCGTTTCGGTACTGGGCAGCCGCACCAAACCGCGCACGGTGTCCTCGTCGGCGGTGCCGATCGACATCATCAGCGGTGAAGAGTTCCGCAACCAGGGCGCGACCGACGCCCTCGACCAGCTCAAAGTGCTCGTGCCTTCCTTCAACGTCAGCACGATTCCCATCGACGATGCGGCCAGCCTGGTGCGTCCGGCCAACCTGCGTGGCCTGCCGCCGGACAACACCCTGCTGCTGGTCAACGGCAAGCGTTTCCACCGCTCGGCGGTGATCACGTTCCTCGGCCACGGACTGTCCGACGGCGCACAGGGACCGGACCTGTCCGTGTTCCCCTCGCTGGCGCTGGAACAGGTGGACGTGCTGCGCGACGGCGCAGCGGCACAATACGGCTCGGACGCCATTGCCGGCGTGCTCAACTTCAGCCTGAAGAAGCTGCGCGAAGGCGGCACCGCCGAGGTGTTCGCCGGCCAGTACTACGAGGGCGACGGGCTCACCACCCAGTACTCGGCGCAGATCGGCCTGCCGCTCACCGAGCACGGCTTCGCCACCCTTACGGCCGAATGGCGCAACGCCGACGACACCTCGCGCAGTGTGCAGCGCGACGATGCCGCCGCGGTCGCAGCGGCAGGCTACCCCGGGGTGAAAGATCCTGCGCAGATCTGGGGATCGCCGAAGGTGGACGACGACCTCAAGCTGGTCGCCAACCTCGGTTACGACACCGAGAACGTGGAGTTCTACCTGTTCGGCAATTACGCCAAGCGTGAAGTGGATGGCGGGTTCTACTACCGCGACCCCACCGCACGTTCGGGCGTCTACTCCAACGATGGCGGCCAGACATTGCTGGTGGGCAACCTGACCGGCGTGGGCGCATGCCCCACCATCGCCCTGCGCGATGGCGCCGGCAACCTCCTGCCGTACGGCACCGTGAGCGGCGCGGTGGCTGCCCTGCCCGCCAACTGCTTTACCTTCCTGTCCAGCCTGCCCGGCGGCTTCACCCCACGTTTCGGCGGCAAACTGGAAGACGCCTCGGTGTTCGCCGGCGCCAAAGGCACCTGGGGTGAGTGGTACTGGGACGTGAGCGGCTCCTGGGGACGCAACGACATCGAGTTCACCATCTACAACACCGTCAACGCCTCGCTCGGTCCCGACCAGCCGGCCGGGCTGTTCTTCCGCCCGGGTGGCAATACCCAGACCGAAAAGAACCTTAACGTGGACGTCAGCCGGGACATCCCGGTCAGCTTCAGCAGCCAGCCGCTGCGCCTGGCGATGGGTGCCGAATGGCGCGAGGAGAGCTTCAGGATCAGCCCCGGTGACGGCCCGTCCACCGCCATCGGGCCGCTGACCGAGCAGGGCTTCGCGCTGGGCTCCAACGGATTCAACGGCTTCAGCACGCGCACCGCCGGCACCTTTGATCGTCGCAACTGGGCCGCCTACGCCGACCTGGAAGCACAGCTCACCGAGCGGCTGCTGCTGGCCGGTGCGCTGCGCTACGAGGACTACGATTCGTTCGGCAGCACCACCACCGGCAAGCTCACCGCGCGCTTCGACTTCAACGAGCACTTCGCTCTGCGCGGCGCCTACAACACCGGCTTCCGTGCACCAACGCCCGGCCAGGCCAACATCAGCCAGATCAGCACGGTGTTCGGCGGTACCGCACTGGAAGACATCGCCACCCTCCCGCCGACCAATCCGATTGCCCAGCTCAAGGGCGCGCAGCCGCTTACTCCGGAAGAGTCCAGGAATGTGTCATTGGGCGCGGTGTGGACCGAAGGTGACTGGCTGGTCACCCTGGACGGCTATCAGATCAAGGTGGAAGACCGCATTGCTCTGAGCACCAGCTTTGCAGTCACTCCGGAGGAGCGTGCGGCGCTGGTGGCCGGCGGCAATGCGGAAGCCGCGTCCATCTCGCAGGTGACCTACTTCGGCAACGCCTTCGATACCACCACCACCGGCGTGGACCTGGTGACCAGCTTCAAGAGCAACCACTTCGGCGGGGTCACCACCTACTCGCTGGCGGCCAACTGGAACCGCACGAAGGTGGACCGCTACGACACCGACTTCATCGACGAAGCGCGCGTGTACAAGCTGGAGAAATCGCTGCCCAGGACCAAGGGCTACTTCAGCATCAATCACCAGCGGCAGATCTTCCACGCCAATCTCCGGTTCAACTATTACAGCAGCTGGTACGAGGATCACCTGGACAGCGGCGTGATCTCCGCCGAGGACGGCGGCCTGCCGATCTACGGGGGCAGCGCGTTGATCGTGGATGCGGAGGTGGGCTGGAAGTTCGATTCGGGCCTGTACGTCAGCGTGGGCGCGCAGAACCTGTTCGACCGTGTGCCGGCCAGCAACCCCTGGGGGGGGGTGGCCGGTGCGCAGTATCCGGTGCATTCGCCCTACGGATTCAACGGCGGGTTCTATTACACGCGGGTGGGCTGGAAGTTCTGACGCAGGTGCAAGTGCGCGCTACGGTGGCCATGGAAGGCCCCGTCGCTGGCGCCACCCCACCGGCTTGACCGCAGGCAGGGCGCCCCCGAGAATTACGCGACTAATTCTCATTTGCTGTTGCGCAGGATGCGGGCGGCAGCCCTCCTGGCTTTCATCCCCCGATGTTCAAGAACGTCCTGTTCCAACTGCACTGGCTGCTGGGCATCACGGCCGGCACCGTCCTGGCCATCATGGGCCTGAGCGGCGCAGCCCTGTCTTTTGAAGATGAACTGCTGCGCGCCGCCAACCCCGGCTTCGCCGCCATCGCCGAACATCACGCCGAAGGCCAGCAGCCGCTGCCCCTGAGCGAGCTGGTGCCGATGCTGCAGGCCGACAGCAAACGGCCGTTGCAGCGGCTGCGCGTGGATGCCAGCGGCCAGCGCCCATCGGTGGCCCGTTTCGCCGGCGGCAAAGCGCACTGGGTGTACTTCGACCCCTACAGCGGCGAGCGCTTCAGCGCCCTGCGCGGGCAGGCCTTCTTCGACTTCGTCGAAGACCTGCACCGCCACCTCGCCGCGGGCGAGCGCGGAAAATGGATCACCGGCAGCTGCGCGATCGCCCTGCTGTTCTTCACGCTGTCCGGGCTCTACCTGCGCTGGCCCCGCCGCTGGTGGCACTGGCGAAGCTGGCTGGCCGTGGAATGGAAGCGCAGCGGCCGCGGCTTCCTGTGGAGCCTGCATTCGGTGGCCGGCACCTGGGTGCTGCTGATCTACCTGATGAGTGCCCTGACCGGCCTGTGGTGGTCGTTCGACTGGTATCGCAGCGCGGCCAATGCCCTGCTCGGCGTGGCGCCACCGGCCAAGCAGGTGATCGATGCCGGCGCCGTGCTCGACCTGCGCCGCGTGGAAGCGACGCTGTACGCGCAGGCCGGGGTGCGCACCGGTTACATCGACCTGCGGCTGCCCGAGAAGCCCGGCCAGGCACTGAATGTGCGGACCATGGCGGGCGATCCAGCATTGCGCGGCGGCCATCATGACCGCGCGCACGATCTGCTGCAGCTCGACCCTGCCAGCGGTGCGATTCTGGACGCGCGTCCCTACGCGCGCCAGGGCGCTGGCGGTCAGCTGGCTACCAGCGTGTTCGCGCTGCACTCGGGCAGCTACTTCGGGATTCCCGGGCGCATCATCGTGATGCTCAGCAGCCTGGGCATGAGCCTGTTCTTCATCACCGGCTGGCTGCTCTATCTCGACCGTCGCCGCAGCCAGCGCGCCGCACGTGCGCTGCGCCAGCCGCTGCCGGCGGCCGCAGCCAACGGCGCCGCATGGCTGATGGTGCATGCCAGCCAGAGCGGCCTGGCCGAGCAGCTGGCATGGCGCGCGGCAGCGCAGCTGCAGGCCAGCGGACAGGCGGTGCAGGTATTGCCGCTGGCAAGGATCGACGCGCACCGCCTTCAGGCGGCGAGCCACGCGCTGTTCGTGCTCAGTACCTTTGGTGACGGCGAACCGCCGGATTCGGCACGACGTGCCTCGCGCCAACTACTGGGCCGATCCCTGGACCTGGCCACACTGCAGTTCGGCATGCTCGCGCTGGGCGACCGCCAGTACCCGCACTACTGCGCCTTCGGCCGCCAGTTCGATGCGTGGCTGCTGGGCAACGGTGCCCGCGCGATGTTCGACCGCATCGATGTGGACGCTGCATCGGTCACGGCACTGCGCCAGTGGCAGCAGCAGCTCGGCCTGTTGACCGGCATTGCTGCCGACGACAGCGTGCTGCCGGCGGCCACCCGCATGCACGACTGGCAGCTGCTGGATCGCCAGCAGCTGAACCCGGGCAGCGTCGGTGGTCCGATCTGGCGGATCCGGCTGGCCGCGCCGGATGACGTGCAGTGGCAGGCCGGCGACATCCTGCATATCGCGCCGCGGCACAGCGCCGCGCATGCCCGTGCGGTACTGCTGGCGCATGGACTGGACCCGCTGCAACCGCTGCTGATCGAAGGCGACACGCAGACCCTGCAGTGCCTGGCCAGCGAACGCGAACTGCCGGACGCGGCCAGTGCGCTGCAGGTGCAGGATGCCGGACGCTGGCTGACGGCCCTGCCCGTACTGCCGGGCCGCGAGTATTCGATCGCCTCGTGCCCGGCCGATCGCGTGGTGGAACTGGTCGTGCGCCTGGTGCACGACAACAACGGGCGCCCGGGGCTGGGTTCGGGCTGGCTGTCGCTGCACGCGCCGGCAGGCGCGCACATCGCCGCGCGCGTGCACCGCAACCCCGGCTTCCATCGCGTGCCGGGCGCACCCATGGTGCTGATCGGCAACGGCACCGGCATCGCCGGCCTGCGCGGCCTGCTGCGCGAGGCGGCACACGCAGGCGAGCACGGCCACTGGCTGCTGTTCGGCGAGCGCCAGCGCGCTCATGACTTCCTGTTCGCCGATGAGGTGAGCGCATGGCAGGCGCAGGGCCATCTGATCCGGGTCGACCTGGCGTTCTCGCGCGACGCAGCGGGCGGTTACGTCCAGGACCGCCTGCGGTCGGCCTGCGATGAACTGCGGGAATGGATGCAGCGTGGCGCCGTGATCCATGTCTGCGGCTCGCTGCAGGGCATGGCCGAGGGCGTGGATCAGGTACTGCGGGGCGCGCTCGGTGACGAGGTGGTGGAAACGCTGCTCGAGAGCGGCCGCTACCGGCGCGACGTGTATTGAGCCGCGCCGCCGGGCTGGACCCGGCGGCGGACGCGATCACGCCGCCGCGCGGGCCTGACGGTCCGGCTGCAGGCGGAACGCGGACACGGCTTCGGCCAGCGCGCGCACCTGCGCCTGCATCTGCGCGGTCGACGAGCCGGCTTCTTCCACCAGGCTGGCATTGCGCTGGGTACTGGCCTCCATCTGCACGATGGCGTGGTTCACCTGGGCGATGCCTGCGTGCTGATCCTGCGAGGCGCTGCGGATGCCAGCGAGCAGGTCCGCCAGCTGCTGCACGCTGCCGACGATCTCGTCCATGGTGGTGCCCGCCTGCGCGGCCTGCACGCTGCCCTGGCCGACGCGTGCCACGGAATCCTCGATCAGCGCCTTGATCTGCCTGGCTGCCTCGGCACTGCGCTGCGCGAGCAGACGCACTTCCGCCGCCACCACCGCGAAACTGCGGCCCTGCTCTCCGGCACGCGCAGCCTCCACGGCGGCGTTGAGCGCAAGGATGTTGGTCTGGAATGCGATGCCGTCGATCAACTGGGTGATGTCCCCGATGCGGTGCGATGCTTCACTGATGCCCTGCATGGTCTCCACCACCTGACCGACGGCCACCCCACCCCGCTGTGCAACCGCTGCAGCCCCCTGCACCAGCGCGTCGGCACGTCCGGCGGCGTCGGCGTTGCGGCCGACGGTGTCGGTCAGCTCATGCATCGAGGCTGCGGTCTCTTCCAGATTGGCCGCCTGCTGCTCGGTACGCTGCGAGAGGTCGTGATGGCCGGCAACGATTTCACCGACACCGCTGTCCAGGCTGGCAGCGGCGCGCTGGATGCGGGTCACGATGCGGCCGAGCTGTGCGACGGTTGCATTGGCGTCGTCGCGCATGCGTGCGAACACGCCCTGCAGCTCACCTTCCATGCGCACGCTGAGATCCCCACGGGCCAACGCCGCCAGCAATGCCTGCAGGTCCCCCAGGTTGGTTTCAAAGGTGGACAGCAGGCGGTTGATGCTGGTGGACAGCGTATGCACGAAACCGTGCTTGCCCTGCAGCGAAATGCGCCCGTGCAGGTCACCCTGCGCGGCAGCGTCGACCAGTGCCGCCACCTCGGTCTCCAGCAGCGTTTCCAGCGCACGGCTGCGCCACTCCAGCGCCACGCCCAGGAACTGGTCGTCATCGACGATGGCATTGGCGATCAACTGATAGCGCACACCGGCATGACTGATTTCCCGCTCCTGGCGGTGGCGCGCGTCGACCAGGCCGGCCAGGGCCGGATGCAGGTCCCGCGCGTCAGTGCCGACCAGCGCGTCGGCCTGCAGGCCCAGCACGTGCCGCAACGCAGGATTGGCGTAGGCCACCTGGCCTTCGGCATCGACCACCATCAGCCCGGTCTGCGCGCAGTCCAGGGCCTGGCGTACGCGCGTGTTGCCACGGGCCATCGCACGCTCGGTCTCGATGCGCGCACGCAGCCGCTGCTGCATGTCCACCAGGCGCTGTGCCAGCTGGCCGATCTCGTCGTTGGCGTTGTGCACGCGCAACGTGGTATCGAGCCGGTCATCGGCGATGTCACTGGCGAACCGCAGGGTGTCCTGGATCGGCCTGCGCACCGCGCGCAGCACCAGCAGCAGGCTGGTGATCAGCACGCCGGCCACCAGCAGCAGGGTGAGGGTGAACAGCACGCTCATGGTGCGTGCACCGGCCTGCTGCCGCGCCTGCGCCAGGGCCAGCGCCTTCACCTGTGCCTGCTGGAAGGCGGCGAGCGCAGGCGCCACGCCGGCAGCCGTCTCCAGCAGCGATTGCGTCTCCACATCAAGGCCGACGCGGGCAGCGGTATAGCCAAGCAGTGCCGACTGATAGGCGTCCATGCCGGTGCGGAGGGCCTCCTGTACGTCGGGCGGCAACCCCGCCAGCGCCAGATCGAACGGCAGCTTCTCTTCGCTGGCGCGGTCGGCATGAGTCGAATCGCCATCGAGCAGCAGCAGCGCTTCCTGGCGCCGCATCTTCTGCAGGTGCAGCGCCAGTGCCGGCCGGTCCAGGCCATCCACCTGCTGCTGCAGGGCATCGGCGGCCTGCTGCAGCTGTGCAGCCAGGCCGGCATCACCACGCCCCATTTCGTCCACACGTTCGAACAGCGCAGCCACTCCCTGCGAGAATCCCTCGGCGGCCTCGGTGAGCGCCTGCAATGCCTTGCGGCGACCGGCATCCATCGGCATCGCCCTGAGCGCCTTCAGATCGACCTGCAGTGCCTGCTGGGCCGCCTGCAGCTGGCTGCGGTCAGCATCGTCGAAACTGCGTGCATACTGGGTCTGCAGGCGACGCGCCTCCGCCACCCGCGTCGCCAGGCGTGCGGCCAGATCGCTGCCACGCTGGTAACTGGCCTGGCTGCGTGCGGCCTGGCTGCTGGCATGGCCGGTCCAGGCATGGACGGCGGCGATCGCCACCAGGCCCGCGCCGCAGACCAGCAGGGTGGCCTTGAGTTTGTTGGCCACGCTGAGTCGATGCGGCTGCAGCCAGACCAGCAGGCGTGGAAACGCCGAGCGCATCGCGATGAGACGGGTGCGCAGGGACCGAAGGGGGACGACGGCCGACATCACAGACTCCAGGCGGAAGGACGCACCTGTATCGGCCTGACCGGCGACAACTTTAGGCACATTGCCGAAGCCGTGGCACGCACCGTGCCGGTTGCGCTCTTTGTACCGGCCCCAGGCGACGGAGACGTGACACGGCGCCCGCGCTTGACCTCAACCCCGGTTGCGGTTGCACAGTGGGATTCTTCCCACCTGCCGCCCTCGCCATGACCCCGCTCGACGTCCCCCGTTATCTGCAGCGCCTGCAACTGGATGCTCCGCCGTCGCTGGACCTTGCCGGACTGACCCTGCTGGTGCAGCGCCACAACGCCCTGCTCCCCTTTGAAACCCTCAGCAGCCTGCTGCGCGACGCGGTGCCGATCGATCTGGACAGCGTGCAGCACAAGCTGCTCGACCAGCAGCGCGGCGGTTACTGCTTTGAACTCAACGGCGGCCTGCTGGCGCTCCTGCAGGCAGTGGGCTTCGACGCACAGCCGCTGAGCGCGCGCGTGCTGCTGGCGGCACAGGACAATGCCCCGACGGCGCGTACCCACCTGCTGCTGCGCGTGCACGTGGAGGGAGAGGACTGGCTCGTCGATGCCGGCTTCGGTGGCCTGACGCCGACGGTGCCGCTGCGGCTGTACGAAACGGCGCCGCAGGCCACGCCGCACGAGTCTTTCCAGCTTCAGCAGCTGGCGGGTGAAGACGACTTCGTGCTTTCCGCCCAGGCGGGCGACGCATGGCGGGCGATGTACCGCTTCGACCTGCGGCCGCCAGCGCCGATCGACAACGTGGTGGCCAACTGGTACGTGTGCACGCACCCGGATTCGGGTTTCCCCGGCCAGCTGCGCGCGTCACTGGCCGGCCCGGACTGGCGGCGCACCATCGGCAGTGGCAACTACACCGAGTACCGCCCCGGGCAGGCGCCGCTCAAGCGTCCGCTGCGCGATGCCGCCGACGTGCGCGACGTCCTGCAGTCGGCATTCGGCCTGCGCGTGCCGGACGATGCGCGGCTCGATCCGGCGATCACCGATTGGCTGCAGCGCTCGCACGCCGCATCACGGTAGCACCGCGCGGCACGGTGCCCGGGTTACGGCGTCACCGGCGCCTGCAGCGCAATGCGGTTGCCCTCGCTGTCGCAGATCTCGGCCACCCGCCAGTGGCCGGCACCATGCAGTTGCAGGTAGAAGGCAATGGCGTGAGCAGGTCGCTGGCCGGAATCTCGGCATGCGCGATGGGGTTCATCGTCGCAGGATAGCGCCGCCCTGACATTCCGTGCGCATCGTTGCGGGCATGCTGGCCTGCCCACCCTTCGCGGAGCGCTGCATGACCCTGGCCGATCACCGAAGTGCACTGGCGCCACTGGGCCATCTGCGCGTCGCCATCAATCTGGGGAATCCGGTCCTTGCGCAGGGCGACACACGATCGCCGCGCGGCCCCTCGGTGGAGCTGGCCACCGCGCTGGCGCAGCGGATGGGCGTGCAGGCGCGATTCACCTGTCACGATGCGGCCGCATCGGTGGTCGCGGCGGCAGCCGACGACGCATGGGACCTGGCCTTTCTCGCCATCGAACCGGCACGTGCCGACCGCATCGCCTTCAGTGCACCGTATGTGGAGATCGAAGGAACCTACCTGGTGCGCGAGGACAGTCCCGCGCGGCAGGTGGCCGATCTGGATCGCGATGGGCTGCGTATCGCCGTTGGCCGCGGTGCCGCCTACGATCTGTTCCTGAGCCGGGAACTGCGGCACGCCACGATCGAGCGTGCCGACACGTCGGCGGCCGCCATCGATCTGTTTGACGCGCGGCGCCTGGATGCCGCCGCTGGCGTGCGCCAGCCGCTGCAGGCCTGGGCACTGCAGCATCCGGGACACCGCGTGCTCGCCGACCGCTTCACTGCGATCCAGCAGGCCGTGGCCGCACCTGCGGCGCGCCCCGCTGCCGCCCTGCGGGCCCTGTTCGACGAGGTCGAGGCGATCAAGGCAGGGCCCTTGCTCGAGGACGCTTTCGCACGTTCCGGACAGGCGGTCACCCTGGTGCGATGACGCAGCAGTGGCCCGCAGCACGCGACAGGTGGCTGCGTGCGCCGGGCCGGATCAGCCCTGCGTCTCCATGTGCCGCGCATGCTCGCTGGCCTGCGCATGCAACCACTCACGGAAGGCGAGGAATCCACGGTGGCGCGCCGAGCGCTGCGGATACACCAGCCAGTGCGGCCAGGCGGTTTTCAGCCGCTGCTCCGACAGCGCGACCAGCTGGCCCGAATCCAGCAGCAGGCGCGCGCGCGTCAGCCGGCCCAGGGCCACACCGACGCCATCGAGCGCTGCACGGTGATGCGCTTCCGAATCGTCGAGCACCGCCACGAACCGCGAAGGGGGGCTCTGCCCGATCAGGGCAAACCACGCGGCCCATGCGCCATCCGGATCGCCCAGCAGCGGCCACTGCGCCAGTGGAGCACGGTCGATGCCGCCCATCCGCGCGATCAGCGCCGGGCTGGCCATCGGCACCAGCCACTCATCGAACAGCCGCTCGACCACCAGCCCGGCCCATTGCCCGCCGCCTACGCGCAAGGCCGCGTCGAACTGCAGCTGCCGATCGAAATCGACAAGGCGCTCGCTGGACTGCAGGTTGATCTCGATCTGCGGGTGTGCGGCGACGAAATGACCCAGCCGTGGCACCAGCCATGCGGAGGCCATCGACGGTACGGCGCTGATCGTCAGCACATGTTCGGCGCGCGCGGCGTAGCGCTGGAACACCTCGTTGATTGCATCCAGGTGCGGCCCGACCCGATCGAGCAGGCGCTGGCCCTCCAGGGTCAGTGCGACCCCGCGCGCCTGGCGGACCAGCAGCGGCTGGCCGAGGCGTTCTTCGAGCTGCCGCATCTGGTGGCTGAGCGCGCTGACGGTCAGGTTCATCGACGCCGCGGCGCGTGACAGGTTGCCCAGGCGCGCGGCAGCCACGAAACCCTGCAGGGCATGGAGGGGTGGGCGGGACATGAGGCTTGAATCCTGTTCAAGTCAAGCTTGCGGAAATGTCGCTTTTTACGTCCTCATGCTGCCCGTATCGTTCAATCCACTCAAGTGGAGCGACGATCATGAACATCTTCAGCAGTCTGTTGTTCCTGCACGGTCACATCGCAAGCGCCGAGCTGGCCCGCCAGTTGGCCACGCCGGTGGCCAGCACGACCGGGGCACCGGCAAAGCCGTACCGGAGCACACACCTCGACCGTCCAGCTGCAGCAAAGGTGACTTGCCCCACCTGCCCCGCCCCGCGCTGAGCGCGGCAGCGGCGGGCTTACCAGTGCCGGGGCGCTAAGGCCCGTACCAGGCCTGCACATGGGGCGGTAGCGATGGCAGCGGGTCGATGTCCAGCGCGCGATAGCCATCGAGGGTATCGCGCAGCAGCGCCGGTCCGGGGCTGCCCGGCATGCGCAGGCTTTCCTCTTCCGGCAGCTGCAGGGCGGCCCAATCATGCAGGCGATCCAGCCGCTGGACCATGGCGGCGCGCAGCCAGGGGCGCAGCGGGAAGGTCCGATATCCGCGCCCATCCAGCGTACGCACAGCATCGGACAGGGCCTGGTTCGCGCCACGCACCCATTCGGTGCGTCCGCCGGCCTTGTCCTGCACGGTCATCGGTGCCGGCGCGCGATGTGCTCGGAAGGGGGCACGCAGCTCCAGCTCCAGGTCACGCGCATCGCGCTCGGTTTCCGCCTCCACCAGCGCCCCGGCGCACAGATCGAAGAACTCGAACCAGCGCCGATGCAGTGCGCTGATGCGACCGAGCGGGTCACGCGAGAAACCGATCTTGGCGTAATCCTCCCAGGCGCAGGGAAAGACGTAGGCGAAGACACGACCATCGATGCGGATCTGCGGTTCCATCGGCGCAGGCTGCATCGCTTCGGACGCGATGGCAACCGGGCCGAACCGTGCGCCGTTCGGGTCACGGCCGCTGCAGCACGTCCTCCACTGCGGCAGCCACGTCGGTGTTGTCGATGTAGCTGCCATCATTCCACCGCACATGCTGTCGGTAACCGGCGTCGATGCCGCGTACGCGGGCGCCGAGCCGCTCCGCGCCGGCGCCCTTGGCCCACAGCGGTACCAGTGCATTGGAATGATTGCCGGTGGGGCGGAAGCTCATCCCCGGCATCTGCCCGCGCCCGTTGTTGCGCACCGGCTCGAACGCCACCTGCTGCGCGTCGGGCCCCATCGGCATGCTGTTGTCGTGGTCGGTGGTGACGATCAGCAGATTGCGCTGCCATCCGCCGTTGCGCTCGATCCACGCCACCACCGCCGATACCGCATCGTTGAACTCGACCGTCTCTTCGATCAGGCGGCCGTACTGCGGCTGGTCGCCGCACTGGCCGTAATGCCATTCGGTGCCGCACGCACTGGTATGCGCGGCCCAGTCGGTGGCCCCACCTTCCACCATCAGGAACAGGCCCTTGGACGAGCGCTGCTGCAGGAACTGCAGGGCGCCGCGGGTCATGGTCGCCAGGTCCGGCACGCTGTCGATCTTCCTCACGCCGGAGGGAGTGGTCTCATCCCTGCCCAGGACCTGCAGCTGACGCGCCTGCTGCAGGGTGCTGGCCACACGCGGTACGCCGATCAACGGGCGGTCGGCTGGCAACCTCCCCTGTGCAAGCGCAGCGAACGCTTCCTTGCTGCGGATCAACCGCCACGGTCCGGCAGGATTGCCAGCGATGGGGGTGCCTGCTTCCAGCTGCTGCCAGTCCTGCTGCGACACCCACTCCCAGGCGTTCGCGCAACCCTCTTCCTTCACTGCGCCTGCATCGTCATCGCAGGCGCGGCCATCGACGCTGTAGCCGGGGCCGCCGGTTCCCATGACCAGGTCCATGTGGCCCTGGGCCAGCATCTGGTGGGCGATGGCATGGTAGTTGTTGCGCGACGCGTTCTGCGCGGCGAACGCGGCCGGTGTCGCGTGCGAGAACGGCACCGAGGTGACCACACCGGTTGCCATGCCCAGGCGCTTGGCGCGCAGGGTGTTGAACTCGACCGCGACGCCGTCGTTGTTGACGTTGATGGCGTTGTTGTACGTCTTGATGCCCGACGACAACGCCGTGCCCGCCGCGGCGCTGTCGGTCGCCACCGCGGCCAGGTACTGATAACCGGCGAACGGAAGATCCGCTGCCGGTACCGGGGTGGCATCCCATGCTTTCGCGGCGTCGTAGCCGAGCGTCTGCGCCGAATCGTGCGTGGGCTGGCTGCTGGCGTTGAGCGGGAACGTGGCCACCGCAAGGCGCTGCGGGAATTGCGCGTACGGGGCGCCTTCGCGGCTGCCATACTGCCAGTACGCGGCGGCATCCCAGGTTCCCCAGCCCGCGCCGTCGTTGATCATCACGATCACGTTGTGCGGGTAGCCGCCGGTCGCCACCGGCGCCTGCGCACGCGGTGCCGGCTGGCAGCCGGCGAGGGCTGCCAGCGCGGCCAGAATCGAAGGGTAGAGCCAACGGCGCGGCGTGTGTGCGGTCATCGTGCATCCTGTGGGGTCGGGCAGGCGGCCCGGAATGCGCGACGTTATATCATTGCAATATTGCAGATTCACGCATCGTGGCAGCGGTATCCTGTGGAACGTCTCCCCTGCCGCGCCACCATGCCGTCTCCACGTCCCCCGGTCTCCTCGATCACCCTGGATGCCGGCAGCTTCGCGGTCATCCACCAGGAGAACGCCGACCTGCAGCGTCCGCCTGCTTCACTGACCAAACTGATGACCGCGTACGCAGCCTACGAACAGGTCGCATCCGGCGCCGCCGCTTGGGAGATGCCGGTGACCGTTGCCGCCGAGGACGTGCACGCGGTTGCTGACGATGAAACGCGCATGGGCCTGGTGCCCGGCGAAACGGTCACGCTGGGCCGGCTGCTGCAGGGCATGCTGGTGGTATCGGGCAACGACGCGGCCCTTGTGCTTGCCCGCCATCTGCACGGCTCGCAGGCGGCGTACCTGCAGCACATGAACGCGCTGGCGCGGCGTCTCGGCCTGGGCAGTACCTGGTTCGCGTCGGTGTCCGGCATCACCACGCCGCGGCACGTATCCAGCGCACGCGACATGGCGGTGCTGGCGGGCCGCCTGCTGGCAGATCATCCGCAGGTGCTGGCCATCACCGCACAGCCGGCGTTCGCGCACGGGACGTTCAGCCGCAGCAACCAGAACGCACTGCTCGCCGATGAAGGTGTGGACGGCCTGAAGACCGGCTATACCCGCGCGGCCGGGTTCTGCCTGGCGGCTACGGCGCGCCGCCCCATCGCCGGACACGCGCAGCCGGTGCGATTGATCACCGTGGTGCTTGGCTCGGAAGACCGCGAAGCACGCGATGCGCGGGTGCGCAGGCACCTTGCCAGTGGATTCGCCGCGTTGGCCGGCGACACCGTCGCAGAAGCCTGAGCTGCGCGGGCAGTCAGTCCCGTACAACGGTGGATACGATCACCCGCTGCAGTTCGCGTTCCGCGTCGGCTTTGCCGATCGCGCCATTGGCCACCGCTTCGGACAGCGCTTCGGCAGCGCCGAGGATCGCCCAGCGCCCCTCCACCGGTACCTGGCCGTCACCGGCGAACGGGCCCAGCCAGTCCGCGCAGTTGTCGATGAACTCCTGCTGGTAGCAGTGCCGCACCTCGCGCAGCTCCGGCGCGCCGACCAGCGCTGCGAGGATGCTCTGCACGTCACTGCCCTGGCTCAGCACGCAGTCGATGTAACCGGACGCGATGGCCGCTGCGCGCGCGGTCAGTTCTGCCGGCGCCGCGGCGATACGGTCATTGAAGATGAGCGTCTGCCGCTGGTCGTAGTCATGGTAGAGCGCCGCCAGCAGGCCGTTGCGCGTCACGAAGTGATCGTAGGCCACCGGCTTGGTCACGCCCGCCGCTTCGGCCAGGCGCCCCAGGGTCAAGGCATCGGTGCCTTCGGCGCCTACCAGCGCCCATGCGACATCCAGCAGCTGGCGGGCCCGCTGCTCGCGGGTCAGTCGGCGACGCGTGGGGGTGTCGGTGGCAGGCATCGGCGGAACACGGCTGTCAGCTCGTTGGATGTCCGATTTTACGGCCGATCTCCATCGCGGTCTGCAGATGCGCCGCGGCCGCCCCGGTGTCCGCCTCCAGCAGCAGGGTGGAGGACAGCACGCGCGCGCCGCAGTAATCGAAGATGCCCATGTCGATCTGCGTGTTCATGGCCGCGCCATAGCCACGGCGTTCAATCATCGCGGCATCGGCACCCCCGATGCCGACCAGATGCACCTGCAGCCGCTTCTCCACTTTTCCATCGGCACCCTCGGCGTAGGCCCAGCCCTGGGTGAAAACGCGATCGATCCAGCCCTTCAGCAGCGCCGGGAACGACCACCAGTAGAGCGGGTAGACCAGCACCAGCGTGTCGGTCGCATCCAGCCGTGCGTGCTCGGCCGCCACATCGGCCGGTGGCGGCGCGATGCCGCGGAACAGGGCCTGGTCCTGCCCGTTGAAGCGCGGGTCGAAGCCTTCGGCCATCAGATCGGCCATGGCGGTGGTATTGCTCTCATCGGCATCGGCGATGGCCTGCGCGATGCGAGCGGCTACCGCGTGGGTCAGCGAGGCAGGATCGGGATGGGCAACAACAATCAGGCTGTGCATGGGCAACTCCTTGGAGATTAGTTACTAATGGTAACTAGCGCACCCAGCCCGATCAGCACTGCCAGCAGGACACTGTTTCTGGCGTTCTGTATCGCCTCAAGTCAAATGCAAATGATTCGTGATACGATTGTTAAGGAGATCTGAAACCCCACACGGACGTCCCAGCCATCGCCAGTGGACCCCTCACCCGGAGTACCGCGCGATGTTGCATGCCAGTCTGAAGTCCCGTCGTTCCGTTGCCACGCTGGCCGTGGCCATCGGCCTTGCCCTCGCCTCCCAGGCCCACGCCGAGGCGTCAGCCGATGCCGCCGCCAAGCAGATGGACACCGTGGTGGTCACCGCCACCGGCGCCCAGCAATGGATCCGGGATGCCCCCGCCAGCATCAGCGTGATCACCCGCGAGGACATCGAGCGCAAGCCGGTCAGCAGCATCGGCCAGCTGCTGAGCACCGTGCCCGGCGTGACCGGCGGTTACGCGCTGTCCGGTGCGCAGTCGAAGATCCGGCTGCGCGGCCTGCCCGAGCAGTACACACTGATCCTGATCGATGGCCGCCGCCAGGGCAGCTCGGCCGGCGTGAACTATCGTGATGACCTGGGCCCGCAGGATCTGAACTGGCTGTCGCCGGACATGATCGAACGCATCGAAGTGGTGCGCGGCCCGATGTCCTCGCTGTACGGATCGGACGCGATGGGGGGTGTGATCAACATCATCACCCGCAAGATCGCCGACCACTGGGGCGGCTCGGCCACCTTCAACTACAGCAAGCCCGATTCGGACACCCGCGGCAACACCACGCAGATGGGAGCGCTGTTCAGTGGCCCGCTGACCGACAACCTGGGCGTGCGCATCGGCGCCAACGTCACTGACCGCGAATCTGACCGCGGCGCGCGGCAGACACCGGGCAACAAGGCAGCGAACGCCAACGTGCTGTTCAACTGGCGCATCAGCGACAGCCACGTCGTGGGCGTGGAGGCCTCGCGCGGAACGCAGCGCAACAGCGGGGCCGGCCAGGTCAACAGCTGGGGACTGTCCAAGCTGGTGCAGACCGGCTACGTCATCCGCCATGACGGCACCTACAGCGACGCCACCACGTCGAAGACCACGCTGGTGCAGAACGAATACGAAGACAAGGGCAGCGACGTCGGCAACCGTTCGAAGGAAACGGTGTTCGATACCGCCTTCAACACCGGCTTCCACTGGGGCGTCGAGCACAGCCTGAATGTGGGCGGGCAGTGGAAGCGCGAGGAGTTGGAGAACAGCGACACCATCGGTACCGTTCCGGTCACCTGGACGGGCAGCGGCCGCATCAGCCCGACCAGCGAGGCCGACTCCTGGGCGCTGTTCGCCGAGGACCACCTCACCCTGCACGAGCGCTTCGTGCTGACCCTGGGCCTGCGCTGGGACAACACGGAAAACTACGATGACAACCTGAGCCCGCGCATCTACGGCGTCTGGCACCCGGCCGACGCATGGACCGTGCGCGGTGGCATTTCCAAGGGCTTCCGTGCCCCCAACCTGAAGCAGGGAACGGCCGGCGCTGCGACCCAGTCCGGCGGCAACGGCTGCCGTGCCCTGACCGCCGAAGGCTGGAGCAGCCGTTCGGTGAATGCCGACGGCACGCGCGGCTGCTACATGGCCGGCAACCCCAACCTGGAACCGGAGACCAGCACCAACTACGAGCTGGGCGTGGGCTTCGACCGCGAGGGCTGGTCGGCCTCGGCCACCTACTTCCTGACCAACTTCGACGACAAGATCGAACAGGTGCCGCTGAGCCAGATCCCCGGCCAGACCACCAGCTTCGTCAACGGCTACTGGTGGACGGTGGCACAGAACATCCAGAAGGCACGCACCCGCGGTGTGGAAGCCAGCGTGACCGTGCCGCTGCACGAACGCCTGAACTGGACCACCCACGCCACGCGCATGCTGGAATCGAAGAACCGCACCACCGGCGCCACCCTGCTGGTAGTACCGGAGCTGACCGCCAACACCTCGCTGGAATGGCAGGTGACCGATGCCTGGTCGTTGAATGCCAGTGCGCAGCACATCGGCAAGCAACTGGTATCGGCCACCAGCGCCACCTTCGCCAAGGCGTACACCACCTGGGATCTGGTGACCGGCTTCGACGTGAACGAGAACCTGACCCTGCGTGCCGGCGTCCTGAACGTAGGCGACGTGTCCACCATCGACGAAGGCAACAACTACGACGGCGGCGCGCGCACCTTCTTCGTGGGCGCCACCGCACGGTTCTGATGCAGCACTGGCTCGGATCCCTTCGCGCAGCGAAGGGATCCTGCCGTGCATCCGCGGCCCTGCCTCAGCGGAACAGCGCGTTCAGCGCCGCACCCGATGCTGCCGCCTGCAGGCCATCAAAGCGGCCTTCCTGCTGGATGGGATCGGTGGCCCGCATCAATCCCCCCCACGCCGCACGGGCCAACGCCCCGCCCAGGCTGACCCGGCGTACCCCCATCGCAGCGATGTCCTGCAGCGTCAGTGACGTCGGTCCGCCCACCAGCAGGTTCACCGGCTTGCCGCCGGCCGCGGCCACCACCGCCTGGATCTGTTCGGCCGTGGTGATGCCCGGTGCGTACAACACATCGGCACCTGCGGCCGCGTAGGCACGCAGGCGCTGCAGCGTGTCTTCCAGATCCGGTACGCCCACGAAGAAGTTTTCCGCCCGGCCCACCAGCAGCACATCGGCCGCGGCGCGATCGATGGCCGCACGCGCCGCACGCAGGCGTTGCACGGCCTCCTCCAGCGGGCGCAGCGGCGCGTCGGCCAGACCGCTGGCATCTTCAATCGACAGAGCGGCGATGCCCGCATCCAGGGCCGCCGTCACGGCCTCAGCCACGTCCTGTGGCGTGGCGCCGAAGCCATCGCCGAAGTCTGCGTTCACCGGCAGGTCGGTGGCGGCCACCATCAGCCGCAGGTGGTCAAGCGTCGCCTGCAGCGATACCGCACCATCGGGGCGACCTTCGCTCCATGCACATCCCGCGCTGGTGGTGGCCAATGCCAGGAAGCCCTGCCGCTGCAGGTAGCGCGCGCTGCCGATGTCCCACGGATTGGGCAATACGAAGCAGCCCTGCGCATGCAACTGCCGGAACGTGGCACGTCTGCGGGCAGTGCTGGCATCTGCGCTGTTCATGGCGGGTATCCGTGCGGTGAGCTGACCACCCTATCCGGGCCGCGCACAGGACTCAACGCACCTGCGGCGCAGCATCAGGTGATGCCACCGGATCATTGGACGCGGCCCCCGCATCCGTCCGACGGTGACGGTCCGCCGTCCACGGAAACAACCATGCCGCGCTCCCCGCATTCTTCTGACGCCATTGCTGGCGACGACACCGATGCACACCAGGCCGCGCCGTTCTCACCCAGCCGGCGCCGCCTGATCGCATCGGCCGGCCTGGCCGCAGGTGGCCTGGCCGGCGCCACGAGTCCGGCCGCCGCAACACCGGCCCGAGAGGTGGCGAACACGACCGCACCGGGGCGTCCCGGATTCCAGGCGATCGTCCCGCCGCCGGCGCAGGGCCGCAGTCCCTGGGGACAGGACACCGCCAGCGAACCGACCCCACGACCGCGCAGCACACGCCCGGGCGAATCGCCATTGCCGACCCTCCCACGCCCCTACACCGACATCAAGAGTTACCACGCCCACATCTATTTCGACGAGGACACCTCGGCCAAGGCCGCACTGATCCGGCGCTGGGTGGCGGAACGCTTCCCGGTGGAACTGGGCAACTGGAATCCGGAGCCACGCGGCCCCCATGTCACCCCGTCCTTCTACTTCGGCTTCACCAACGATCTCCTGCCGGTCGTGGTGCCATGGCTGCAGCTCAACAGCCTGGGCCTGACGATCCTCATCCACCCCAACACCGGCGATGGGCGCGCCGACCACCTGCACTACGCGCTGTGGGTGAACCGCGCGCAGCCGGTGAACGCCTACGACTGGCCCGCGCCCCGGCCGGGCGAGCAGGAGCCGCTGGAACAGGTGTTCCCCAACGTCGTGCCGACGCGGCCGCTGGAAACCTGAGCAGACCCGCCCGGCCTGGCCGGACAGGAGCGGTCGGCCGCCATCGTCGGCGTACGTGCGGGTATCAGCAGCCGTCGCCGCGTTCAGCGCGCCTTGAGGCGCTGCCCGGCATACGGGCACAAGCGCTTCCAGCGATTTCAAACAATTGATTGAAACGCGGCAAACTTCGCCGAACTGGACAGCATCGGCCGCTTCCGCCAGACTGCCGCCCTTTCCAGTCGATCGGATCCCATGGCGAAGCTGCTGGTCCTGCACGGCCCCAACCTCAACCTGCTCGGTACCCGCGAGCCGGAGGTCTACGGCCACACCACCCTGGCCGACATCGACCAGGCGCTGGCCCGCCAGGCCGACGCCGCCGGGCACGTGCTGGAGAGCCTGCAGTCCAACGCCGAACACGCGCTAGTGGACCGCGTACAGGCCGCCCGCACCGACGGCACGGCGTTCATCCTGATCAACCCGGCCGCGTTCACCCACACCTCGGTCGCCCTGCGCGATGCGCTGGCGGCCGTGGCCGTGCCGTTCATCGAAATCCACCTGTCCAACCCGCACGCCCGCGAACCGTTCCGCCAGCACAGCTATTTCAGCGACAAGGCGGTCGGCGTGGTGTGCGGCTTCGGCGCCGACAGCTACCGCTACGCGATGGACGCGGCGCTGCTGCGGTTGTCCGCCACCTGATTGTCGACCCGGGCGCCCACGGCGCTCTCCTCACCTAGATAGAAACCCAAGAGGCCCTCATGGATCTGCGCAAAATCAAGAAGCTGATCGACCTGCTGGAAGAGTCGAACCTGGCCGAAATCGAAATCAAGGAAGGCGAAGAGTCCGTGCGCCTGTCGCGCGCGCCGGTCGCCGGCTATGCCGCCCCGGTCGCCGCTCCGGTGTATGCCGCCCCTGCCGCGCCGGCGCCGCAGGCAATGCCGATGCAGTCGCCGACCGAAGCCTCCACCGGCGGCACCGCCAAGCCGGGCCCGGCGCTGCCGGAAGGCCACGTGCTGCGTTCGCCGATGGTCGGCACCTTCTATGCCTCGTCCGCTCCGGACAAGCCGGCCTTCGTCACCGTGGGCCAGCAGGTCAAGGAAGGCGAAACCCTGGCCATCATCGAAGCGATGAAGATGTTCAACCCGATCGAAGCCGACGCGTCCGGCACCATCGTCGCCATCCTCGGCGAGAACGGCCAGCCGGTGGAGTTCGACCAGCCGCTGTTCGTGATCGGCTGAGGGGCACGCCATGCTCGACAAAGTCGTCATCGCCAACCGAGGGGAGATCGCGCTGCGCATCCTGCGCGCGTGCCACACCCTGGGCATCCGCACGGTGGCCGTGCACTCCACGGTCGACCGCAACCTCAAGCATGTGGCCATGGCCGACGAGTCGGTCTGCATCGGCCCGGCGCCGTCGCCGCAGAGCTACCTCAACATCCCCGCCCTGATCGCCGCGGCGGAAGTCACCGATGCCCAGGCCATCCATCCGGGCTACGGCTTCCTGTCGGAGAACGCCGATTTCGCCGAGCGCGTGGAGGAATCCGGCTTCATCTTCATCGGCCCCAAGGCCGACACCATCCGCATGATGGGTGACAAGGTCGAAGCCATCCGCGCCATGAAGGCCGCCGGTGTGCCGTGCGTGCCCGGCTCGGGCGGCCCGCTGGGCGAGGACATCGTCGCCAACACCAAGATCGCCCGTGAGATCGGCTACCCGGTCATCATCAAGGCAGCGGGCGGCGGCGGCGGTCGCGGCATGCGCGTGGTGCACGCCGAAGCCTCGTTGAAGACCTCGATCGAAACCACCAAGAGCGAAGCGAAGGCGGCGTTCGGCAATGGCGAGGTCTACATGGAGAAGTTCCTGGAGAACCCGCGCCACGTGGAGATCCAGGTGCTGGCCGACGGCCAGGGCAATGCCATCCACCTCGGCGAGCGCGACTGCTCGATGCAGCGCCGTCACCAGAAGGTGGTCGAGGAAGCGCCGGCACCGGGCATCACCGCCGAGCAGCGCGAGCAGATCGGCAAGGTCTGCGTGGAGGCCTGCATCCGCATCGGCTACCGCGGCGCCGGCACGTTCGAGTTCCTGTACGAGGACGGCCGCTTCTACTTCATCGAAATGAACACCCGCATCCAGGTGGAACATCCGGTCACCGAAATGGTCACCGGCATCGACCTGGTGGCCGAGCAGCTGAAGATCGCCGCCGGCCAGAAGCTGTCGATCAAGCAGAGCGACGTGGTGCTCACCGGCCATGCCATCGAGTGCCGCATCAACGCCGAAGATGCTGAAACCTTCGTGCCGAGCCCGGGCACCATCACCGGCTTCCATCCGCCGGGCGGCCCCGGCGTGCGCGTGGACACCCACATCTACAGTGGTTACCGCGTGCCATCGAACTATGACTCGATGATCGGCAAGCTGATCGTGCACGGCCCGGACCGCGAAACCGCGATCGCCCGCATGCGGGTGGCGCTGAGCGAAATGGTGGTCGACGGTATCAAGACCAACATCGCCCTGCAGCAGCGGATCATGCGCGACAAGGGCTTCCAGGCCGGTGGCCAGAACATCCACTACCTGGAAAAGCGTCTGGCCGAGCGCAAGAACAAGCCGATCGCGCTGACCTGATCGGCACAGGTGCCGGACATGAAAAGGGCGGGGATATCCCCGCCCTTTTCTGTTTTCTGCAGCGCCTTCCCCCGCGCCCGGCGTACCGGGAAACGCAGCCGCGCGTGAGGGCCCGGCGCTGCAGGATCGGTGTCAGTGCCTGTCGGCCGCGGTTGCCGGAATCTGCGAGTTCGGCAGCGGGCGCACGCCATTGGGCGAGGTCGGATCGACGATCACCATGGTCTCGGTCGAGCCATCGGGCCAGACCACCTGGAAGGTGCTGCCCGCCGGCAGCGATGCGAACGGCACGCCGCTCTGCGCGCGATAGACCGCAGCGACCTGGCTGGCGCCGGCGCGGCGCAGGTCTTCCTGTGCCTTCACCGTGGTCAGCTCCACCTTCGACAGATGCCGGTAGCGATCCTCGTAGGTATCGATCATCAACAGGCCCACCGCGCCGGCCGAATAGGCCACGAACAGTGCCACCCAGAACCAGAACTTGGCCCCGTGAAGGAATCGACGGTAGTTCATGGCCTGCTCCCCCTTCCAATCAATCGCTTGATCCATTCGTTCATCTTCCCAGCACCTTGCCGCGAAACCGCAGCGTCATACACGAAATCCCGGAAATCCTGCGTCTCATCCTGCGAACAGATCCCTCCATTCGCACAAAAACTGTTGACCAGCACGCTGTCGGCCCCACACGGTAGACCGAGTTCGCAGGCCGCAAGCCGCCACGCCATTTCGCTGAGCTGCTCGCCGGCCACCAGCCCGTCCAGTGCACTGTCACCGGCGGCGCGCACGCCCATTCCCGGAGCGAGGGCCATGAATGCCTCCGGATCGCGCGACAGGCGCACGCGCTCGACCAGACCACGGCGGTAGTCCGCGCTGTCGTGCAGCGGCTCACCTTCAGCGAACAGCGCAGCTTCGGCCGCCAGATTGCCCTGCGCGGCCGCCTTGCGACGCTCTGCCAGCACCAGCGCCGCGCCCAGTTTGTCGCCGGGCACGAACCCGCCGCAGCGCTGGGCGACGCGCTCGCGCGCATCGACCATGGCCGGTGCGGCACTCAGGCCCAGCCCCGCCAGCACGTTGTTGTCCAGGCGATACCCGCCCGGATCGACCGCGTACTGCGCGCAGTAGTCATACACGCGGCTGAGCATCCAGCGCGCTTCGTGGTTGCCACCGTCGGCCTGCGCGCGCAACCGCTGCGCATAGGCGAACAGATCGGTGGCGCCCTCGATGTCGGCCCGGATGTCCAGCGGCAGGCCGGACGGCAGTGCGCCGCCCCGCTCGAAGGCCGCCAGACGCCGCGCCAGCGCCTCGGGCATGACCGGCATCGTCGTGCCATCCTCGTTGCCCGTCACCTGCGCCGTCGGCAGCCCGGAGGCCGCCACCGGCGACGATACCGTGCCCACGTGCCCGCTGGCCCGATACCCGGCCACGCCCAGCACGGCCACCGCCGGCAGCACGAGCAACCAGGTTTTCAGTGTCGGAGCGAGGGCCATCGGCAACGGAAGCGTCGGGGGCGCACAGGAAAGCGCGCAGTTTAGCAAGGCCCGGCAGGCCTGTCTGAACGGGGGCCGTTCATCTCAGAGCATACGGAGACGCCCCGATGGTCTAGCATGGCCCCCTTTCCCGCGATTGCCCCCGATCCCATGCCGTTCCTGGAACTGACCCTGCGTTGCACCGAAGCCACCCAGCCCCGCTATGAGAATGCGCTGGAGGACGTCGGGGCGTTGGCCGTGACCCTGCTCGATGCCGAGGCCGACACCAGCAACGAGCAGGCGATCCTGGAACCGGGCGTGGGCGAGACGCCGCTGTGGGACAGCCTGGTGCTGACGGCGCTGTTCCCGGCTGACAGCAACGCGCTGTTGCTGCTGGCGGCGCTGGAAGCGTTCGACCCGGAACTGGACTGGAGCGGTGGCAGCTTCCGCGCCGTCGAGGACGAGGACTGGGAGCGTGCCTGGCTGGACCAGTTCCAGCCGATGGACTTCGGCAGCCACACCTGGATCGTGCCGTGGAACCATGAGCTGCCGGAGGCGGCGCAGGCCGCCGACGCGGCCGTCGTCCGGCTGGACCCGGGCCTGGCCTTCGGCTCCGGTACTCATCCCACCACCGCGCTGTGCCTGCGCTGGCTGGACCAGCTGGCCGTGGACGGCCAGCTGCAGGGCCAGCGCGTGCTCGATTTCGGGTGCGGCTCGGGCATCCTCGCCCTGGCTGCGCTGAAGCTGGGCGCCGCCGAGGCGATCGGCGTGGACAATGATCCGCAGGCCCTGGTCGCGACCGCCGACAATGCCGAGCGCAATGGCGAGCAGGGCCGCATGCAGGTCTATCTGCCACAGGACGAGCCGGTGGCAACCTATCCCATCGTGGTCGCCAACATCCTCGCCTCGGCACTGGATGCCCTGGCCGAGCTGCTGGCCGCGCGCGTGGCCGGCGGTGGCCGCATCGCACTGTCGGGCATCCTGCATGGACAGGAGCACGAACTGCTGCAGCGTTACAGTGCCTGGTTCGACGACCTGCAGGCGACCCGCGATGGCGACTGGATGCGCATCACCGGCGTGCGCCGCGCCTGATCGTGTTTGAATGAGCGCTCGACCCGAACCCGCACCGTGAGCATGTCCGAGCCGACCCCCGCACGACGTCCACTGGCCACCTTCCTGCGCCCCGCGCCGGAAGGCGGAACGGCACCTGCCGTCGAGGCGCACGTCGATACGCCTGCACAGGCCGGTCCGGCGCCCGAACCCACTGCGGCGGAGATCGAACATGCGCCGGCAGCGGCGGTGATCACTGCGCAACCCGTTCCGCAGCACACCGATGATGTGCCCCCGCATGCCGCGGCGGTGGCATCACCATCGAACCATGACGCACCCGGTTTCCTCGCCCGTGCACCTTCACGCTCGCGCCCGGCGCCGCGCTGGCACTGGCTGCTGGTGGCGGGGCTGGCGGCGCTGCTGATCCTGCAGAGCGTGCTCGCCGACCGCGCGCGGCTGGCCGCCGATGCCGGCCACCGCACATGGCTGGTGGCGCTGTGCAGCGTGCTGCGCTGCAGCCTGCCCGCCTGGCACGAACCCACCGCCTTCACCATGACCAGTCGCGACATCCGCCCGCTGCCTGATCAGGCCGGCGTACTGCAGGTCCAGGCCAGCATCCGCAATGACGCGCGATGGCCACAGGCCTGGCCCGACCTGCGGCTTTCGCTGTCCGATGCGGACGGACGGGTCATCGGCAGTGACGTTTTCAGCCCCACGCAGTACCTCGGCGAGAACCCGGGTACCGCCGTGCTGGAACCGGGTCAGAGCGCACACATCGCGTTCCGCGTGCAGGAGCCTGCGGCGTCCACTGTCGCATTCACCTTCGAGTTCCTGTGATCGGGACGAAGGCGACCAGCCATGGCAGGTCGGGCACGCTCGCGCTAGACTGACAGCCACCACCTCATCCGGCCGCGCGCTCCGCGTGCACGGGCCAACCAGATCGGGAACCCCCTTGAACGCTGTCCTTTCTCGTCCTGACAACAGTCGTGGCGCTCCCCGGCCACCGCTGCGCGAACACGTCGCCCAGTCCGTGCGCCGGTACCTGCGCGACCTTGATGGCTGCGATGCAGACGACGTCTACGAGATCGTGCTGCGCGAGATGGAGATTCCGCTGTTCGTGGAAGTGCTCAACCACTGCGAAGGCAACCAGAGCCGGGCCGCGGCGATGCTGGGCATCCACCGTGCCACGCTGCGCAAGAAGCTGAAGGAATACGGCATCAGCGCCTGAGCGCGGATGGCGACGTCGTGGAAGCGGGTCACCCGCCGCCGCCCGCCTTCCAGTAGTACCGCACCACGTGGAAGAACACCGGTGCGGCGAAGCACACCGAATCCAGCCGGTCGAGCATGCCGCCATGGCCCTCGATCATGTGGCCCCAGTCCTTGATGCCACGGTCGCGCTTGATCGCCGACATCACCAGGCCCCCCCAGAACCCCATCAGGTTGATCAACAGCGACAGGCCGAACGCCTGCAGCGGCGTGAACGGCGTGATCCACCACAGCGCAGCGCCCACCACGCTGGCACTCAGCACGCCACCGATGAAGCCCTCCACTGTCTTCGATGGCGACAGCCTGGGTGCGATCAGGCGCCTGCCCAGCAGCTTGCCCCAGATGTACTGCAGCACGTCCGAGGACTGCACCACGATCACCAGGAACGCCAGCAGCAGCACGTTGCGCGCGGGCTCATGCCCGGGCACACGCAGGTTCAGCAGCAGGGGCACGTGCGAAATGCAGAACACGCAGATCATCAGCCCCCACTGCACCTTGGCCGTGCGCTCCAGGTAATGCGTGGTGTCACCGCCGATGGTGGCCAGGATCGGCAGGAACAGGAACGCATAGACCGGAATCAGCAGCGTGTACATGCCATACCAGTCGATCCACACCAGGTAGTACTGCCAGGGCAGTACGATGTAGAACGCCGCCAGGAGCGCGTAGTAGTCACCTGACCGGGTGGGTGCCAGGGTGATGAACTCGCGCAGGGCAAACAGCGAGATGATCGCGAACAGCACGATCACCCCGGCCCGGCCGAACAGCAGCGCCAGGCCGACCACGATCGCCATCACCCACCAGGCGCGGATGCGCGAGACCAGATTGGCGATGACCGCGCTGGGCCGTCCACGCTGCCGCCAGCGCAGGGTCTCGGCCACCAGCGTCGCCAGCACCAGCACCGCGCCGACCCCGGCGAACAGCAGCCCGGTCTGCTGGCCCACGCTGCGCGCGGCGAGGTCACCCGATACGGCGATCAACCCGCTCATGCGCGTCCTCCGTCCGGCGCCAGATCCAGCAGCGCCTGGCGGCTGCGCTCGAGAAACGCCGTCTTGTCCTCATCGGCCTGCAGCCGCAGCGGAGTACCGAAGGTGGCCGTGCACAGCAACGGCAACGGCAGGAACCGTCCCTTGGGCATCACCCGCTTCAGGTTGTCGATCCACACCGGGACGAATTCCAGTTCCGGACGCTGCCGCGCAAGATGGTAGATGCCACTCTTGAACGGCAGTAGCGGCTCATCGCCGACGTTGCGCGTGCCTTCCGGGAACAGGATCAGTGAGCACTCCGCATCCACCGCGTCACGCAGCGCCTGCAGCGGATCCTGCTGGCGGCGCGCCGCTTCGCGCTCGACCAGCACGCCGTTGAACACCGCATCGATCAGGTAGCGACGCAGGGCATCGCGCTGCCAGTATTCGGCGGCTGCCACCGGACGCACCTGCCGCCGCAGTGCCGGCGGCATCGACGACCAGATCAGCACGAAATCCCCGTGGCTGGCGTGGTTGCCGTAGTAGACACGGCGCTCGCTGGAGGGCGCGCAGCCGAGCCACAGCGCCCGCGCGCCGGTGAGCACATGGATGGCGCCACTGCAGGCGCGGGCGATCAGTTCAGCAAACATCGATGTCTCTCCTCAGGTCTGCGGCCACAGCACGGCCACCAGCAGCGTGGCGAACTGCAGCAGCGCCGCCGCGTACTGGCGCAGCAGCAGGCCCCGCATGCCCGCCCAGCGCGCATCCCATCCGCGCGTAGGCGCCTGTGCGTCGCGGCGGCGCAGGCCGGCGACATGCAGGGCCGCGTCCACCCGTTCGGCCGCCGCCTCACCGTGCAGATTCTCCTGCAGCAGCAGCTGCAGGAGGCTGGCGTCCAGCTGTACGCGCACCGCGTAGTACGCCTGCACCATCCCCGCCGCCACGCTCAGCAGCAACAGGCCGGCCGCGAACATCGCCAGTCCCGGCTCGATGCCCAGCAGCAGCAACGCCACCAGCAGCAGTCCCAGCGACAGCGCAGCGGGCAGCCGGCCCTGGCGCAGCAGCAGGCGCATCATCGGCAGGTCGACAGCGAGGCTCATGCGGGGCTCTCCGAGGTGATGGCGGCCTGGATGGCGCGCAGGTGGTCGTCATGCAGAACGATGGAGGGCCGCGCGGCACGTATCCGTGCAACCGCCTCCGCTGCGTCCCGTGCCCGGCCGCTGCACAGCAGCCAGGTCGCTACGCTGGCCGCACTGCGCGAATAGCCCAGGGCACAGCACACCAGTACTGGCCCCTGCATGCGCAGGCGTTCGATGGCGGCAGCGGCCTCGCGCAGCTGCGCCGGCGAGGGCACCACCATGTCCAGCATCGGAACGCTGGCATACGCAGCACCTGGCGCCCGGCACGACAGCTCTGCGCAGGTATCGACCACGCCGTGCAGTGGCGACGCCAAGGCCGCCCGTGGAATCCGTCCCAACCACACGCCATCGGCCACCGCCGAGGGCTGCGGTGCCCGCCATGTCCATAGCCGCGAATTGATCCAGGCGGCGCCCAGGTAAGGCGCGAGCAGCCAGCGCGCGGCCATGGTCAGGCGCCCGTCGTCGCGCTTCTGGAACATGGCCGTGCCCAGTCCGGCGTACGCCAGCGCCACCAGCAGCAGCGAGATCGCCGGCCACAGCAGCCACAGCAGCCACAGCGCAGTGTCTCGCAGCGCCAGCGCCGGCACCAGCAGCACGGCGGCACCCAGGAGGTAGAGCAGCGCCAGCCGCCACCGCGCGGGATCCTCCGCGGACTGCCAGGCACGCAACGGCGGTGTTCCCTGGTCCGGCCACAGCCACACGCACAGCCAGCCCACCAGCAGGCCGGTGGGAATGTCGATGAAGTGATGCTGGAACGTGGTCAGCACCGAAATGCCGATCAGCAATGCCCACGCATGCAGCACCAGCCGCCAGGCGCCCTGCAGGTAGTGGGCGAACTTCACCCACAGCACGATCAGCAGCACGATGTGCAATGACGGCGCCTGGTTGAAAGGCTTGTCGAACCCCAGCAGCACTTCGAACAACCAGCCATAGGCACCGCCCGTCTCCGGCCGCTCGAAGCTGAAGCGCAGCGGCCACAGCAGAAAGCAGGCCACTGCGATCACCTGTGCGCTGAGCAGCCGCAGCGCATGGCGGTCCAGCTCCAGGCGCTGCCGGCACAGGAAGAACGACACCGCGTAGAACAGGTCGATCGACCAGTACGGCACGATCGTCCAGGGCACGAACGGAATGCGCGTCTCCCAGTCGAACACGACAACCGGAACCACGTCGTGGCGGCCGGCCATCCAGTTGGCAAAGCCATAACTGGCAAAGAAGAACGGGCCCAGCACCGCCAGCCACAGCAGCGCGCGGCGCCACGGACGCGGTGCATCGGCAACGATCGGCGTTGCGGTGATGGCCATCAGGCGACCCGACGCGCCAGCGATACGGTGAAGATGCCGAACGCGTCAATGCGCTGGGTCACCTTCTCAAAGCCCGACAGCCGCACCAGCTCGTCCATCTCCTGCTGGGTGCGCCGTCGCATGACCCAGGCCGCGCCCCCGCGGTGGCTGGTGAGTGCACGGGCGATGAATTCCAGCTGCGGGTGCCAGGGCTGGCCGGTATAGGCCAGGTAGCCCCCCTCCGTCACCACCGCGGCAATACCCTGCAGCGAACGCAGCACGGCGTCGTTGTCGGGGAACAGCTCGTACAGCCCTGAGACCACAGCCAGCGTCGGCGCGGGTTCCACCGTCGCCAACGACGCCGGATCGAACGCGTCGCCCTGCTCGAAGCGGGCGATGTCGGCGGCTCCCAGCCGTTCGATCAAGGCCTGGCCCTGGGTCACATTGAGCGGGCTGAAATCACGCAGCACGATGCGGTCGGCGCGCTGTTCGCCCTGGCCCAGAGCTTCCAGCACATACCGGCCATGGCCGGCGGCCACGTCCAGCACCTGCACCGGCAGATCCTGACCGCGCAGGCGCATGGCCGCATCACGCAGCAGTTCCTGCAGGTGCTGGCCACGCACGCGGATGCCGCGCCAGCCGATCGCATCGAGGTAGTTGCGGTCGATCATCCGCCCCAGCGGCCCCTTGCCGCGCGCTTCGTCGCGGTAGATGTAGTCCAGCGTGCTGCCGGAGTCGAAACCGGTCTGCAGGCCCAACGCGATGCCTTCGGACAGGGTGCCGCCCAGGCGCAGGCCCGCACGCACCCCGCGCCAGCGCAGGTCGGCCAGGCTGTTGCGTTCCGGAGGCCAGGCCAGGATCTCCGACTCCTCGAACGTCGGCCCATGCCGATGCGCGTCGCGCCGCGACAGCGTGCGCAGCGGTTCGGCGAAACGCGCCTGGATGAAGTCGCGGATGCGCGCCAGTGCCGGTGCACGATCGCGCTCGCCCAGCGTGTCGTGGAAGAAACCCGGCAGGTACACGCGCTCCTTGATCGGACTGGACAGGCGCTCATAGAAGCGGTCCTGCGGACCACGGTGCACCACGAAGTCGGAGCCGGACACCAGCAGTTGCACCGGCACGCTGATCGCCTGCGCGTCGGCCACGATGCGGTCGGCGGCTTCATACAGGCCCAGCAGCACGCGTACCGAGATCGGCCGGGTGATCAGTGGATCGGTGCGGTAACTCTCCACCCGTGCCGGATCATGCGTCAGCCACTGCGGCTTGACGTAGCTGTTGACGAAGAAATTGCCGCGCAGCTTCTGCATCAGGGCCAGGCCTGGACGTGCGAACGGCACATACAGCTTCACCTTGAATGCCGGTGACGCCAGCACCAGCGCGCGCAGGCGGGGGGCATAGTCGTGTACCCAGGTCGCAGCGATGACCGCGCCCACGCTCTGCGCGACCACGACGATGTCCTCGACCGCGATGCCGTGCTCGCTGCCGATGTGGGCGATGAAGCTGTCCAGGTCGCGCACCAGCGCAGGGAAGCCCGGTGCGTCGCCACGCTCGCCCGGCGAGCGGCCGTTGCCGCGCGCGTCCCAGGCGAAGAAGGCGATCTCCGGCAGGTCCAGCTCGTCGACCAGATGGGCGACCCGCCCTGAATGCTCGTGGCCACGATGCAGCAGCACGATGGCCCGGACCGTGCGCCCCGGTGGTGTGCCTGCGGCCGCAACCGGCCAGTGCCGGTAGAACAGCGGTACTTGGTCGAAGCTGTGGAATTCCCGTTCCTGCACCTGACGCATGCCTTCTCCTGGTGGGCTGTTGACTTATCGCTGCGCTGTGGCCGCTTCCTTCAGTCCCCGCCGGACGCGGTTGACCGCCGTTACCCCGCACAGCAGCGCCATCGCTGCGGCCACGCCGCCGACCGTCAAGGCACCGGCCCAACCGAACGCCAGCAGCAGGCCCAGCAGGCCGATGACGAAGGCACGGTCGCTCTTGCCCATCGGGCCGTCATAGCGGCGGCTGGCACCGACCATCAGGCCCAGCACGCCGGCGTACTCGCTCAGTGCTGCGCCCCAGGCCAGCAACCACAGCGCTTCCGGGCGAACGCCCGGCACGCTGAGCAGACTCAGGTACAGCGCCGCATCGGCCACCACATCGCACAGCTCGTTCAGATAGGCGCCCAGCCGCGACTGCTGGCCGAACTCGCGGGCCAGCATGCCGTCCACGGCATTGAGGGCCATGCGCAGCAGCATCCACAGCGGCAGGGCCAGATACAGCAGCGGTTGCTGTGGCGCACAGCACCAGACCACGACGGCGACCAGCAGCGAGACCACGGCAGCGGCCACGGTCACCGCATTGGCAGTGATCCCCGCGCGATGCAGGCCGCCTACGGCCGGACGCAGCAGGTCCTGGAAACGTCCTTTCAATGCATAGATCGACACGATCCGAACCCGCAGCTCCCTGGCAGTTCCGGCACAGCCTACCCGATTGGGAGCGCACCTCCGTCGAAATGTCCGCGGCGCGGCGCCGGCCAGGGCATACCGAAGGCGGCCGCAGGGCCGTTGGGGCCGGTCAATTTTGCCGCCGCCGCCCGCCGTCGGCCCCCACCGCCTACAATATCGGCCCCGCTCCGCTGCCGATTGCCCTGTCCCATGACTGCTGATCTGTTGCCCGTCCGTCGGGCCCTCCTCTCCGTTTCCGACAAGACCGGCCTGGTCGAGCTGGCCACCGCTCTGGCCGCCCGCGGCGTCGAGCTGCTGTCCACCGGCGGCACCGCCAAGGCGATCCGTGATGCGGGCCTGGCCGTGAAGGACGTCGCCGAGGTCACCGGTTTCCCGGAAATGATGGACGGGCGGGTCAAGACCCTGCACCCGATGGTGCACGGCGGCCTGCTGGGCCGCTCGGGCCTGGATGACGCCGTGATGGCCGAACACGGCATCGGCGCCATCGACCTGCTGGTACTGAACCTGTACCCGTTCGAATCGGTCACCGCCAAGGCCGACTGCACCCTGGCCGACGCGGTGGAGAACATCGACATTGGCGGCCCGGCCATGCTGCGCTCGGCGGCCAAGAACTTCGCCCGCGTGGCCGTGGCCACCGACCCGTCACAGTACGCCGAGCTGCTGGGCGCCCTGGACACCCATGATGGCCAGCTGCCGGCGGCCACCCGCTTCGCCTTCTCGGTCGCCGCGTTCAACCGCGTCGCCCAGTACGATGCGGCGATCAGCAACTACCTGTCAGCGGTCACCGCCACCGACGCCGCCGTGCCGGTGCGTGCCGAGTACCCGGTGCAGATGAACTCCACCTTCGTCAAGGTGATGGACCTGCGCTACGGCGAGAACCCCCACCAGAGCGGCGCGTTCTACCGCGACCTGTACCCGGTGCCGGGCACCCTGGCCACCTTCCAGCAGCTGCAGGGCAAGGAACTGAGCTACAACAACCTGGCCGATGCCGATGCCGCGTGGGAATGCGTGCGCCAGTTCGATGCGCCGGCCTGTGTCATCGTCAAGCACGCCAACCCGTGCGGTGTGGCGGTGGGTGCCGGCAACGGCGATGCCTACGAGCTGGCCTACGCCACCGACCCGACCAGTGCCTTCGGCGGCATCATCGCCTTCAACAAGCCGCTGGACGCTGCCACCGCGCAGGTCATCCTGGACCGTCAGTTCGTGGAAGTGCTGATCGCCCCGGACTACGAGCCGGCGGCGCTGGAATACGCGCAGAAGAAGGCCAACGTGCGCGTGCTGCGCATTCCGCATGGCGACGGCCTGAACAACTTCGACAGCAAGCGTGTCGGCTCGGGCCTGCTGCTGCAGTCCTCGGACAACCGCGGCATGACCCGTGACGAACTGAAAGTGGTCAGCAGGCTGGCACCGACCGACAAGCAGTTCACCGACCTGCTGTTCGCCTGGAAGGTGGCCAAGTTCGTGAAGTCCAACGCGATCGTCTATGCCAAGGACAACCGCACCATCGGCGTGGGTGCCGGCCAGATGAGCCGCGTGTATTCGGCGCGCATCGCCGGCATCAAGGCGGCCGACGCGAACCTGGTGGTTGAAGGCTCGGTGATGGCTTCCGATGCGTTCTTCCCGTTCCGCGACGGCATCGATGCCGCCGCCGCCGCCGGCATCAAGGCGGTCATCCAGCCGGGCGGCTCGATGCGCGACGCCGAGGTGATCGCCGCCGCCGACGAGCATGGTCTGGCCATGGTGTTCACCGGCGTGCGCCACTTCCGCCACTGATCCGCATCACCAAGCCGGGCCCTGCCCGGCTTTTCTTTTCTGCTTACGAGAACCCTGTCCCATGAAGATCCTCGTCATCGGCTCCGGCGGCCGCGAACACGCCCTGGCATGGAAGCTGGCCCAGTCCTCCCGCGTCGATGAGGTACTCGTGGCACCCGGCAACGCCGGCACTGCCACCGAAGACAAGTGCCGCAACGTGGCGGTGAAGGTCACCGACATCGATGGCCTGCTGGCCCTGGCCCAGGCCGAAGGTGTTGAACTCACCGTGGTCGGCCCGGAAGTGCCGCTGGTGGCAGGCGTCGTCGATCGGTTCCGTGCCGCCGGCCTGCGCATCTTCGGGCCAACCGCCGCCGCTGCCCAGCTGGAAGGCAGCAAAGCCTACGCCAAGGACTTCCTGGCCCGGCACAACATCCCGACCGCGTTCTACGCCGTGCACACCGACGTGGAGGCAGCACTGGCCTACATCCGCGAGAAGGGTGCGCCGATCGTGGTGAAGGCCGATGGCCTGGCCGCCGGCAAGGGGGTGATCGTTGCAATGACCCTGGCCGAGGCCGAGGATGCGGTGCGCGACATGCTCTCCGGCAACGCATTCGGTGACGCCGGCGCACGCGTGGTGATCGAGGAATTCCTCGACGGCGAGGAAGCCAGCTTCATTTCGATGGTCGATGGCGTGCATGCGCTGCCGATGGCCACCTCGCAGGATCACAAGCGAGTCGGCGACGGTGATACCGGGCCGAACACCGGCGGCATGGGCGCGTACTCACCGGCCCCGGTGGTCACGCCGGAGGTGCACGCGCGGGTGATGCGCGAGGTGGTGAACCCGACCGTGCAGGGCATGATCGCCGACGGCATTCCGTTCACCGGCTTCCTTTACGCCGGCCTGATGATCGATGCCAGCGGCGCACCGAAGGTGATCGAGTTCAACGTGCGCTTCGGTGACCCGGAAACCCAGCCGGTGATGCTGCGCCTGCAGTCGGATCTGGTCGAGCTGGTGGAAGCCGCCATTGATGGCCGCCTGGACCAGGTGCAGGCACAGTGGGATGCGCGCCCATCGCTGGGTGTGGTGCTGGCCGCGAAACCCTACCCGGAATCGCCAGTCACCGGCGATGTGATTTCCGGCCTGGATGAGGTGCCGGCCAGCGCCAAGGTCTTCCATGCAGGTACTGCACTGGACGCGCAGGGGCGGGTGGTCAGTGCCGGCGGCCGCGTGCTGTGTGTGGCGGCGCTGGGTGACAGCGTGCGTGATGCGCAGGCCAATGCCTACGCCGGTGTGGCCAAGGTCAGCTGGGCCAACGAATTCCACCGCAACGACATCGGCTGGCGCGCGATCGCGCGTGAGCACGCGTAAAGGGCAGCGGCCTGTTGCTTGGCAGACCCAACAAAAAACCCGGCAATGCCGGGTTTTCTGTTGGGTACCTGTGACGTCACATCACGCGGTGAACAGCGCCTTCATCTTCTTCAGGGCATTCGCCTCGACCTGGCGGATGCGTTCGGCCGACACGCCGTACTCGTCTGCCAGTTCCTGCAGCGTCACCTTGCTGTCCGCATCCAGCCAACGGCGGCGGATGATGTCACGCGAACGCGCATCCAGTTCGGCCATGCCTTCGCGCAGCAGCTGCAGCTGGTTGTCCTCGCTGTCGGCACGCTCGTAGGCCATCGACGGATCTTCATCGTTGGCCACCAGGTATGCGGCCGGCGACGGCGGCGCATGATCATCATCCTCGTCGCTGGGCGCATCGAAACCGATATCGCGACCGGACAGGCGCGACTCCATTTCCATGACCTCGCGCTCGGACACGTTCAGATCCTTGGCCACCGCGCTGACTTCCGCGGCGTTCATCCAGCCCAGGCGCGTCTTCGACTTGCGCAGGTTGAAGAACAGCTTGCGCTGCGCCTTGGTGGTGGCGACCTTGACGATGCGCCAGTTCTTCAGGATGAACTCGTGCATCTCGGCACGGATCCAGTGCACGGCGAAGGAGACCAGGCGCACGCCCATGTCCGGGTCGAAGCGCTTGACCGCCTTCATCAGGCCGATGTTGCCTTCCTGGATCAGGTCGCCCAGGGCGAGGCCATAGCCGTTGTAGCCGCGGGCCACGTGCACCACAAAGCGCAGGTGCGAATGCACCAGCTCACGGGCAGCGTCCAGATCGTTGCCGTCGCGGAAGCGACGGGCCAGGTCCTGTTCGTCATCGACCGACAGCACCGGGATCTGGTGCACGGCACCGATGTAGGCGTCCAGCGAACCGAGCGCACTGGGAATCGGGAGATTGTTTGCCACAAGGGCAGTAGAGGTGTTCTGGCTCATAGGCACCCATCTTAGCAGTCCGGGATTTGGACTGCTAAAGGAGGAAAAAGTTCCAGCATCCTATTGATGCAACACTGGTCCCAAACAGAGCCCTACCGTAGCGCGATTTGATGACAGTGGCGAGCGCGCTTTTCGGGATTCACAATCCCTTGGAATTCAACCAATTACCTGCTGGAAACCGGCCGATTCCGGTCAAGCGGAGCTGAACGGGCCGTTCCGGAGGCCCATTCAGGCCGCCAAACGTTGCCCGGTGTTCAGGCCCGGCCGTCTGTGAAGATCAAAGCGCCGCGCGCGGCGGCAGCGACCAGTCGATCGGCGCCTGCCCGCGACGCTGCAGATAGTCGTTGGCCATCGAGAAATGCCGGCAGCCGAGGAAGCCACGATGGGCCGACAGCGGCGAGGGATGCGGGGCTTTCAGCACACGATGGCGCCGGGTATCGATGACCTTGCCCTTCTGCTGCGCGTAGGCCCCCCAGAGCATGAACACCAGGCCTTCGCGTTCGCGGTTGAGCACATCCACCACGTGGTCGGTGAAGCCTTCCCAGCCGCGGCCCTGGTGGGCGCCGGCCCTGCCCTCCTCCACCGTCAGCACGGCATTGAGCAGCAGCACGCCGCGCTGCGCCCACGGCACCAGGCAGCCGTGATCGGGACGGGGGATGCCGAGGTCGCCCTCGATCTCCTTGTAGATGTTCAGCAGCGATGGCGGCACCGGAACGCCGGCGGGCACCGAGAAGCTCAGTCCATGCGCCTGGCCGCGCCCGTGGTACGGGTCCTGGCCCAGGATCACCACTTTCACCTGTTCGAACGGCGTGGCGTCGAACGCCGCGAAGATCTGCGGCCCCGGCGGGAACACCGCCGCGCCGGCCGCCTTGCGCTGGCGCAGGAAGGTGGAGAGTTCGCGCATCTGCGGCTGCAACAGGTAATCGCCGACCTGCTGCTTCCAGCTCGGTTCCAGCTGGATCGTCGGGGTGTCCACTACGTCATCGGTCATCGCAACAGGGGTCCATCGTTCAAGCGGGCCAGGCGCAGCTGGAACAGCACCTTGGTCACCAGCAGGCGCTCCTCGATCGGCTTCAGCACCAGATCATTGGCACCGGCCTGCAGCAACCCGGTCTGGTTGTGTGGATTGCCGTCGCCGGTCATCACCAGCACCGGCAGTCGGCGTTTGCCGTAGCCGAAATCCACGCGCACGCGCTGCACCACGTCGCGTCCGCTCAATTCGCCCTTCAGGGTGACGTCGGTCAACACCAGGTCGATGCGGTGGCGGCTGCGGCCCAGCGATTCGGCCGTGAGCAGGGTGAAGGCCTCTTCGGCACTGACCACGTGCAGCACGTTGAGCTGCTGGCGTTCGAGCATGCGCTTGGTCGCCTCCGCCACCACCCGGCTGTCCTCGATGTAGAGGATGGTCGCCCCGGGAATGGTCTGCGGCTGCACATAGCCACGGATGAAGGTCGCCAGCGCCTCATGGCCCAGCGCCTTGTCGAAATAGTCGGTGACGTACTCGGTGAAGCGCCGCTGCTCCAGATGCTGCTGCGCATCGCCGGAGACCACGATCACCGGCACGTACGCCTGGCCGGCAGCTTCGCGGACCGTCCGCGCCAGCGCCAGGCCGTCGCCGTCACGCAGGGTCAGCGAGGTGGTGACCAGGTCCACCGGCCCCTGCGCCAGCGCCTGCTGGGCATCCTCGATGCTGTCGCAGCCGATCACCTCCACGCCCGGCAGATCACGCTGCAGCACGTCGGCGATCAGCTTGCGCACCAGTTTGGAACCGTCGACCACCATCACCCGCGTAGCGGGCCCTTCAAGGTGCTTCAGCGCTTGCGGTTGCATGCCGGTCTCAGGTGTCGGTCGGGCGGGTCTGGCGGAGGAAGTGGCCGGTGACCAGCCACGCGCCCAGCCACCCCAGCAGCAGCGTGCCCAGCAGGACCAGGCTGCCATGCAGCAGGTCCAGGCCGTGCAGCACGAACGGGCTGCCGTAGCTGCGTGACAGGTCAGCCAGCGGCGCGCGCAGGGCGGCGCCGGCAACACCGATCAGGGCCAGCGCCACCGCGCCGGCGCCCAGCCCGTACCAGGCGCCCAGATACAGGAAGGGCCGGCGGATGAAGCCATCGCTGGCGCCGAGCAGCTGCAGCACGCCGATCTCCTCGCGCCGTGCCTGGATGTCGAGGCGCACGGTATTGCCGACCACCAGCGCGGCGCCGACGCCGAGCAGCACCGAAAGCACCTGTACCAGCCGCGCGCCGAACGCCAGCCACGCATCCAGACGCTGGCGCCACAGCGCATCGTGCTGCACCAGATCGGCCTCGGGCAGGCTTTCCAGCGCACGCGCCAGACGCGCATCGTCCTTGCCCTGCCCCGGGGTGATGACCAGCAGCGAAGGCAGCGGATTGTCGTTCAGCGCGTCGATCGCCTCGCCAAGGCCGGCATCGCGCAGCTCCTGCAGCCCTTGCTCGGGCGTGCGCACGGTCACCTCGCCGACGTCATCGCGGTCGCGCAGCTGGCCGGCCAGGCGCAACGCACCGGGGCCATCCACCGTGCCCTTGAGGAAGACATTGATGTCGCGCGACTGCTGCACGCTGCCGGCGAAATGCTTGAGGTTGTCCAGCGCGATCGACAGGCCCAGTGGCAGTGCCAGCGCCAGCGCCATGACCATCACCGTCAGCAGGGTCGCCCACGGCTTGCGGCAGGCGCGGCCCAGGCTGAACACCACGCTGTGCACGTGGTGCTGGAACCACACGCCGAGACGCGAGGGTGCGGCGGCTTCGCTGTTTTCGTTCTTCGCCATGCGTTACTCCGCCAGATCCTGCGGCGAGATGTCGTCCACCAGCCGGCCGTGGTCGAGAATCAGCACGCGCTTGCGCATGCGACGCAGCAGGGGAAGGTCGTGGCTGACCACCAGCACACTGGTGCCGCGCGCGGGCAGCTCGGCAAACAGGGCCATGATCTCCGCCGCCAGGGTCGGGTCCAGGTTGCCGGTCGGCTCGTCGGCAACCAACAGCTTGGGTTCACCGACGATGGCGCGGGCGATGCCCACGCGCTGCTGTTCGCCGGCCGACAGCTGCGATGGCAGCGCCTTCTCGCGATGGCCCAGGCCCATCCGTTCCAGCACGGAACGCACGCGCTTGCCGATGTCGCCACGGCGCGTACCGCGCAGGATCAGCGGCAGTGCCACGTTCTCGGCGATGGTCCGGTCCATCAGCAGGCGATGGTCCTGGTACACCGCACCGACCGCGCGCCGATGGCGCGGGACGTCGCCGCCGCGCACCTTCAGCAGGTTGCGCTCGTCGAAGACCACCGCGCCGCGGCTGGGCCGCTCGTCGAGGTGAATCAACTTGAGCAGGGTGCTCTTGCCCGCCCCGGAATGGCCGGTGACGAACAGCATTTCGCCCGGCGCGACCTCGAAGCTGACGTCGATCAGTGCTTCGTGGCCACCGGCGTACTGTTTGCTGACATTGTCGAAGCGCAGGACACTCATGCCCCGATTATGCAGGACCGGCGCGAAGTATCGATAGCGCCGGGACGCGCCCGGGTGGAATCGTTGATCTGCCGCTGCGCGCGCCGGGCATGGCCCGGCGCTACCGCTGACCGGGCGCGCCGATCAGCCGCCCGACAGCATCCGGCGGATCTTGCGGCCGATGCGGGTCAGGAACGAGTCGGCGGCGTCGGTGCTGCGCACCGGCTTGGCCACCACGTGAACCGGCGTCACCGGCGAGGCACCGTTGCCGGCGCTGCCGTTGGCGACCATCGCCTCGCCACCCTCGACCGGACGGCCATGGCGACGACGACGGCGCTTGCGCGGCTTGCGCTCGCCGTCCGCCGCGAGCTCCGGAGCACCTTCGGCACGCGGCGGACGCGGCGGGCGCGGGGCCTGGGCCGGGGTGCCGGACCCGGCACCTTCCACCGGCGCGGTCGCGCCCTGCTCGCCTTCCACCCGCGGCTTGCGCGGACCACGCGAGCGGCGTTCGCCGCTGCGCTCGCCCTCGCGGCGCTCGCCACGGCCGGCGCCGGAGCGACCACCGCTGCGGCCACCGCCACGACGCTCTTCCTCGGCGGCGCGGGCTTCGCGCGCCTCGCGGAAGATCTGGCCGACGCTCTCGTTCTCGTCACCGTCCTCGCCAGCGACCGTGGCCGGGCGTTCCGGACGCGGCAGTGCGGTCATCAGTTCCTTGGTGACCGGCTCGGACGGAATCTTCTGTTCGATGTAGGCCTCGATGTCCGGCAGGCTCATCGCATAACGCTCGCAGGCGAAGCTGATCGCGTCACCCTCTTCGCCCAGGCGTGCGGTACGGCCGATGCGGTGCACATAGTCTTCGGCGTCGAACGGCAGGTCGTAGTTGTAGACGTACTTGATGCCGTCGATATGCAGGCCGCGGGCAGCCACGTCGGTGGCGACCAGGATTTCCAGCTGGCCCTTCTGGAAGCGGTTGAGCAGGCTCTCGCGCTTCTTCTGCGGCACGTCGCCGGACAGGACGCCGACCCGGTACCCGGCCTTTTCCAGCGAACGCGCCACGCGCTCGACGAAGACCTTGGTGTTGACGAAGACCATGGTGCGGGCGCCCTCGCTGCGCGAGAGCAGGCCCAGCAGCAACGGGATCTTCTCGTCGTCGGCCGGGAAGTAGATCTTCTGGCGCACGCGCGCGGCGGTCACTGTTTCAGCTTCGACCACCAGCTTCTGCGGCTCGTTCATGTGCTCGTAGGCCAGCTCCAGCACGCGATGGCTGAGGGTGGCGCTGAACAGCAGGGTCTGCCGGGTGGTGCGCTCGGGCATGCGGCGCAGCAGAAAGCGGATGTCCTTGATGAAGCCCAGGTCGAACATGCGGTCGGCTTCGTCCAGCACGCAGATCTCGCAGGCGTGCAGCGAAACCACCTTGTGCTGCTTGACGTAATCGATCAGGCGGCCGGGGGTGGCGATGATCACATCCACGCCCTGCTGCAGGATCTCGCGCTGCTTGTCGTAATCCACGCCACCGTAGACGAGGGCGAAACGCAGGCCCAGGTCGGAACCGAACTTCACGGCGTCCTTGTGGATCTGGATCGCCAGCTCGCGGGTGGGCGCCAGGATCAGCGCGCGCGGGTCTTCCGCCTTGCGGTCGGCCAGCGCCGGGCGGCTCAGCAGGCGGTTGACCACGGCAACCAGGAACGCCAGCGTCTTGCCGGTGCCGGTCTGGGCCTGGCCGGCGACATCACCACCGGCCAGCGCGACCGGCAGTGTCAGCGCCTGGATCGGGGTGCAGCGGGTGAATCCGGCTCCTTCAAGGCCGGCCTGCAGGGCCGGATGCAGCTCAAAGGAGGAAAAGGTCAAATCGGTCAGCGGTTTGTCGCTCATGAGTCCGTCTTGGTATGGCCACCGGCCAGCGGGCGGGCGGCACTGCATCGTCTGGGGGCACCGTCGCAAACTGCGGCCCCTGCGGCGGGTCGGCGGACCGGGGACCACCGGGTCCGCGCGCCGCTCAATGCCCCAGTTTAACGCACTCCGGCGGCCAAACCGGAATGAACCGTCTCACACAACCGCGAGACAGGCCCGTGCGGGACGCCTCTTCACCCAGCCACACCGCGCTTGAACAGCCCTGCCGGGGGCGCTGGAGTCCGCGGCTGCCGGCCCCCACTTCAGGAAGACAGTGAAATCCGACACATACCGCGCTTCGAAGCGATCACGATACGCTGGGTTCCAGCCGGCCACTGTCCATGCCCCGCGATAGGGGTACACTGCCGGCCGTGAGCGTCCAGGCATCCCGCCGAACGCACCGCGGCAGGACGCCGCGAGGCAACGACGAGGGTCGCGCCACCGGGCAAGGCCCAGTTCACCCACCTCCGGCCTGGCCGGGTGCAATCCAAGACGAGAAACCAAGATGAGCGACAAGGTTGTACACGTCGGCGATGCCGACTTTGATAGCGCCGTGCTGAATTCCAAGGAACCGGTGCTGGTCGATTTCTGGGCCGAGTGGTGTGGCCCGTGCAAGATGATCGCCCCCGCGCTGGACGAGCTGGCCGATGCCTACCAGGGCCGCGCCAAGATCGCCAAGGTCAACGTCGACAACAATCGTGCGCTGGCCGCCAAGTACCACGTGCGTTCGATCCCGTACCTGGTCGTGTTCAAGGATGGCGAGAAGGTCGGCGAGCAGATCGGTGCGGTGGGCAAGGCCCAGCTGGCCGGCCTGCTGGACAAGGCCCTGGCCTGACCCTGTAACGACTCCGGCAGCCGCCCGGTGCGGCTGCCGGCAGGCGCGGACCGCGCCTGCATGAATGCTGTTCCCGGCGACCCTTGCACGGCGCCGCGGGCCGATGATAGTGTCGGCACATCCGGCCGCGTTCGCGTGCCGCACCTTCTGGACGCAGTTTCTTCCAGACCCATCCCCAACGTTCGCCGCCCCAGCCGGGCGCTCGCACCTTCAAGCGAGGAATAACGCTCTTGTCCGATAACACTCCCGAAACCGGCAGCGCAGAAGCGCCCGCCGAAAAGCGCGTGCGCAAGGCCCGCGTGACCAAGGCTGCCGCACCGGCCGCCGCCGAAACCAGCGCGCCCCCCGCGCAGCCGACCCTGCCGCTGGCCGCCGCGCCCGAAGCACCGGCGCCGGCCGCAGCCGCTCCCGCGCCGAGCGCGCCCGCCGCCGAGGCCCCTGCCAGCAGTGGCGGCGGTGAAGGCGGTGAGGGTCGCGAATCCGGCCAGCCGCGGCAGCAGAACCCTCAGGGTGGCGGCCAGCATCCGCACAACCAGAATGGCCAGCAGGGCCAGGGCCAGGGCAACCGCCGTGACCGTTTCCGCAACCGCCGCGACCGCGACCGCAACAACCGCTTCCGCGATGACGGCATGCCCAACGAGGGCGGCGAGCAGCAGGCCTTCGTGCCGCGCGTGCAGCCGACGGTGCCGGAAGGCTTCCCGGTCTATTCGCTGAGCGATCTCAAGCGCATGCCGGCACAGAAGCTGCTGGAAATCGCCGAACAGCTGCAGATCTCCGAAGGCGTGGCGCGTGCCCGCAAGCAGGATGTGATCTTCGCTCTGCTGAAGGTGCTGACCCGCCACGGCGACGGCGTTGCCGCCGATGGCGTGCTGGAGATCCTGCCGGACGGCTTCGGCTTCCTGCGCGCGGCCGAAGCCAGCTACCTGGCCGGCCCGGACGACACCTACATTTCGCCCAGCCAGATCCGCCGTTTCAACCTGCGTACCGGCGACCACCTGTCCGGCCGCATCCGCTTCCCGAAGGACGGCGAGCGCTACTTCGCGCTGTCGATCGTGGACACCATCAACGGTGAGCCGCTGGAAGCGTCGAAGAACAAGGTGCTGTTCGAGAACCTGACCCCGCTGTTCCCGCGTCGCCGCTTCACCCTGGAGCGCGGCAACGGTTCGTCGGAAGACATCACCGGCCGCATCCTCGACCTGATGGCCCCGCAGGGCAAGGGCCAGCGCTCGCTGATCGTCTCCCAGCCGAAAGCGGGCAAGACGATGATGATGCAGCAGGTCGCCACCGCGATCACCACCAATCATCCGGACGTGCACCTGATCGTGCTGCTGATCGACGAGCGCCCGGAAGAAGTGACCGAAATGCAGCGCACCGTGCGCGGCGAGGTCATCAGCTCGACCTTCGACGAGCCGGCCGCACGCCACGTGCAGGTTGCCGAAATGGTGATCGAACGGGCCAAGCGCCTGGTCGAGCACAAGAAGGACGTGGTGATCCTGCTGGACTCGATCACCCGCCTGGCACGCGCCTACAACAACGTCGTGCCGAGCTCGGGCAAGGTGCTGACCGGTGGTGTGGACGCCAACGCCCTGCACCGCCCGAAGCGCTTCTTCGGTGCCGCGCGCAACGTTGAAGAAGGCGGCAGCCTGACCATCATCGCCACCGCGCTGGTCGACACCGGCTCGAAGATGGACGAGGTGATCTACGAAGAGTTCAAGGGCACCGGCAACAGCGAAGTGCACCTGAGCCGCCGCATCGCCGAGAAGCGCGTGTTCCCGGCCATCGACATCAACCGCTCCGGCACCCGCCGCGAAGACCTGCTGATCGAGCCGGAACTGCTGCAGAAGATCTGGATCCTGCGCAAGCTGCTGCATCCGATGGATGAAATGGCCGCGATGGAATTCCTGCTGGACAAGATGAAGAACACCAAGTCCAACGACGAGTTCTTCGGTTCGATGAAGCGATAAGAAAAAAGCCCCGCACTGCGGGGCTTTTTTTGCTCGGGAACGGCGCATTCGCCGGGCATGGCCCGGCGCTGCCTTCGGTTACGGGCAGGCCACCGCGCCCTCGGCGGTGGCCGTGTTGGCCGTCAACCTGACCTGGGTGAATGCCGCGGCGAACGGCGCGTCGGCGCTGACCACGAACGGGGCTTCCACCGCGCCCAGGTCCACGCCGCGCTTTGCAAAGCAGGCCAATGGCACGGTCACCGTCTGCTTCTGCCCGGCCGCCAGCGCGACCAGCTGCGGGGCGATGTCCACCCCGCCCTCACAGCCGCTGCCACACTGCATGGTCACCTTCACCGGCGATGCCGGGCGCTTCACCAGCTGCACATCGAACTGCAGCGCGCCGTTGCTGCGCGCCAGTGCGCCGAGATTGCGGCGCGAGGTGCTGCGTGCGATCAGCTGCGCCGGGGCCCGCCAGGTCACCTCCTTGGCGTCCTGCTGGGTGTTCACCTGCACGGTGCGCACCTGCACCACCGACTTGGCGGTGGGCCAGCGCAGCGTAGCGTTCAGATCATTGCCAAGCGGTTGGGTCGCTCCCGCGGCGGCAACGTGCAGGGCGAATGGTGGCGTGTCGGCGCGGTTGAAGATCGGCAGCACGGTGACTTCGCCGCAGCTGTCCGGGTCAGCTTCCTCGAGCCTGGCGACCTTGCCGCCCTTGGCGTAGCTGAGGCCATAGCCAAGCGTGAACAGCGCCGGCTTCTTGGCGTCGGGCTGGTCGATCGGTGCCGGGCACGGAACGCCCGGCCACGGGAAGCTGAGGCGTCCACGGAAGTCGTGTGCCGGCTTGCCGCCCTTGCCCGCCACCAGCACATCAGTCACGCCCTTGCCTTCGGTGCCCGGCAGCCAGGCGGCGACGAAGGCGCTGGACAGATTGAGCAGGTCGTTGACATACATCGGGCGACCGGACAGGTAGACGGTCACCACCGGCTTGCCGGTTGCAGCTGCGGCCTTCAGCGCGGCCAGGTCCTGCGGGTAGGCCCGGCTGTGGCTGACGGTATCCGAAGCGAGAATATCGCCGTTGGTTTCCGCATAGGGCGTCTCACCGATCACCGCCAGCACCACATCGAAAGCCTTCGGATCGACGCCTTGGCCATCGGCGCTGAAGCTGACCTTGTCCGCCCCCAGTTCGGCGCGCAGCGCGCCCAGCACGGAATCGGCGTTGGGAAAATCGGAATTCCTGTTCTCGGTGCCCTGCCAGGTCAGCGACCAGCCACCGGACTGGTCGCCGATGCTGTCGGCGCTCTTGCCGACCACCAGCACCCGTGCATCGCGGCGCAGCGGCAGCACCTTGCCTTCATTCTTCAGCAGCACCAGCGATTCGCGCACGGCACGCCGGGCCAGGTCACGGTGCTGCACGGCACTGGCATCGCCGGCGTAGCGGCTGTCGGACGGCTTGTGGTCGAACAGGCCCGCGCGCAGCTTCACCCGCAGGATGCGGGCCACCGCATCGTCGATGCGCCCCATCGGAATCTCACCGCTCTTGACCTGCGCGGTGGTGTTGGCGATGAACGCTTTCCAGTCGTCGGGCACCATCACCATGTCGATGCCGGCATTGATGGCCTGCGCACAGCTGTCGTTGCGGCAGCCCGGCACCTGCGCGATGCCGTTCCAGTCGGAGACGACGAAGCCATCAAAACCCATCTTGTCCTTCAACGCATCGGTCAGCAGCGCCTTGCTGCCGTGCATCTTGCCGTAGTCCACGCCTGCGGCGCGGTCGTTCCAGCTGTTGAACGAGGCCATCACCGTCTGCGCACCCTCGGCAAGCGCACCATAGTAGCCCTGCGCGTGGACGTTGATCATGGTGTTCTTGTCGACCAGCGCCTCACCCTGGTCGCGGCCGTTGTCGGTGGCACCATCGCCCAGGTAGTGCTTGGCGGTGGTGACCACGTTACCGTCGTCCTTGAAGGTGCCCTGTGCTCCCTTCACGTAGGCGTGGGCGTAGCTGCGGATCACCGCCGGGTCGGACGAATAGCTCTCATAGGTGCGGCCCCAGCGAGGGTCATGGGCCACGGCCAGGGTGGGTGCGAACACCCAGCCGATGCCGGTGGCGCGCACCGAGCGCGCGGTCGCCTCGCCGATGCGTTCGATCAGTTCGGCATCGCCGGCCGCGCCCAGGCCGATGTTGTGCGGGAACAGGGTCGCACCCAGCACGTTGTTGTGGCCGTGCACCGCATCGGTGCCCCAGATGACCGGCACCGGCGTCTTCGCATCGGTTGCCAGCGATGCAGCGTGGTAGGCATCGGCCAGCTGCAGCCAGTCCTGCACGCTGGCGTGCTTGTCCATGCCCGGCCAGGAGCCACCGCCATTGAGGACCGAGCCGATGTAGTAGCGGCGCACCTCGTCCGGCGTGATGGTCTTGATCTCGGCCTGGGTCATCTGCCCGATCTTCTGCGCCAGCGTCATCTGCGCAAGGATCTCCTGCACGCGCCTTTCGATATCCGCATCAGCAGCGATCACGCTGTGGACGCGCGGCCAGTCCTGCAGGCGTTCGCCCGTGGACGGCGCGGCACCCGCCGATGCGGCCAGGGCGGCCAGCAGACAGCCGGCAAGAAGGGTCTGGGTGGGGCGCTTCACTGGGTACTACCTCCGTGGATGACGTTCCTGGCGTGCGGGACTGCAGCGGCACGTCGGCACGGGCGATCGGACGCCCGTCCTGACAGCGCTGTCATATAAGCCTGCCTGCATCGTGTCAATGAGCGATCGCACATCCTGTGGCGGCAATCGCGTAACGGCGGGCTTTGCGGCCGACGCAGCACACGGCCCGCGGCGGTGGGTGTTGCGACGCGACAAGAATTCAGGACGTGCCAGTCCCCCTCGCGTCGTGGCACCATCCGCCTGCTCCGGCAACACCGACATCGCAGGTACGCACTACCATCGGCGCGTAGCCGCCGCCTTCCAGGAGGATCCACCGCATCATGCGCAGTCGAATCGAGGATGTCGCCGCCGTTGCCGGGGTATCGATCAAGACGGTGTCCCGCGTGCTCAACCGCGAGCCCAACGTGCGCGAGCAGACCCGCGAACGGGTGCTGGCGGCCGTGGCGCGCCTGGGCTACAAGCCCAATCTGTCCGCGCGCAGCCTGGCCGGACAGCGCTCGTACGCGCTGGCACTGGTCTACAACAATCCTTCGCGCAACTACCTGATGGAAATCCAGAACGGCATGCTCGAGGCCTGCCACGCACAGCACTACAACCTGATCCTCGGCCCGGTGGGCACTGGCCGGCGTACCCTGCCCGACATGACCGCGCTGTTCGAGAACTCGCGTCCGGATGGCGTGGTGCTGATCCCGCCGCTGACCGACGACGAAGTAGTGCTGTCGTACCTGGAAGAGCATGACATTCCCTTCGCCTGCATCGCCCCGCGACACCCGGAAGGACGCATCGGCGTGCGCATGGATGAAACCACTGCGGTGGTCGAGCTGATCGGCCACCTGGTCGCGCAGGGCCACCGCCGCATTGCCCACATCAAGGGGCCGCGCGCGCATGGTGCCTGCCAGTGGCGCTACGCCGGTTACCGCCAGGCCCTGCGGCAGGCAGGTATCGCCTACGATCCGGCGCTGGTGGTCAACGGCCAGTTCTCGTTCGAGTCCGGCGTGGACGCAGCCAACCTGCTGCTCGACATGGATGAGCCTCCCACGGCAATCTTCGCCGCCAACGACGACATGGCCGCGGCCGTGTATCGCGTCGCGGGCGAACGCGGGCTTCGCGTGCCGCGCGACCTCTCGGTATGCGGTTTCGACGACACGCCGATCGCAGGGCACATCTACCCTGCACTCACCACCGTGCGCCAACCGACCTCGCACATGGGGCGGCTGGCCACCGAACAGCTGATCGAGCACATCCGTGCCGAAGCCGCTGGCCGCATGATCACGGTCGAGCACGCGGTACTCGAACGCGAGTCGACCGCCGCACCACGGCGACGTTGAGCCAGCGGCGAACCTGCGGCTCACGCGGCAGGCAGCCGCGAACCCTTCCATGCATAGAAGGCAATGTAGAGATAACACAGCGCCGGCAGCAGGAACGACAGCTGCAGGCCATGATTGTCGGCAAGCCAGCCCATGGCCAGCGGAATGACCGCACCGCCGACGATCGCCATCACCAACAGGCTTGAAGCCTGTCCGGTGAGAGCTCCAAGGCGGGTGATCGCCAGCGCGAAGATGGTCGGAAACATGATGGAGTTGAACAGTCCGATGCTCACCACCGCCCACTTGGCCAGGCCACCCGTGGTGGAGACGGTGATGCCGAGCAGCAGCACCACCGCGAGCGCGAAAAGGCCGAGCAGCCAGCGCGCATCCAACCGCGCCAGCATCGCCGCGCCAAGCAGGCGCCCGACCAGCGCACCGCCCCAATAGAGCGAGACATAACCGGTGGCCTCCTGCTCGGTCATGCCCTGGCCGATGCCCGGCGAGGACAGGAAGTTGACCAGCACGCTGCCGATGGAAACTTCCGCGCCCACGTAGCAGAAGATGGCCAGCACACCCAGTCGCACATGGCGGTGGCGCAGGACGTCCCACGGCCGGCTTCGCGCGCCGGTGCGTTCCTCCACGCCGGGAATGGTGGGAAGACGGAACATCCAGATCGCTGCCGCCAGCAGGAACAGGACCACTGCCAGGCCGAAGTACGGCAGCTGCACCGATTGCGCTTCGGCTGCACGGTAGGCCAGTGCTTCGGCCTGCGGCAACAGCGCCAGCTGCTCCTCGCTGCGCGGCTGCGCCGACAGGATCAGCAGGCCACCGAACAACGGTGCCAGCGTGGTGCCCAGCGAGTTCATCGATTGCGCCAGGGTCAACCGGCTGGAGCTGGTGCGCTCCTCGCCCAGCAATGCCACGTAGGGGTTGGCTGCCACCTGCAGCACGGTGATGCCGGTGGCCAGCACGAACAACGCCGCCAGGAACAGCCCATAGACATGGGCGGCCGCAGCCGGCCAGAACAGCAGGGAGCCGACGCCTGCAATGGCCAGCCCGGCGACGATGCCGCGCTTGTATCCCACCGCAGCCACCAGCCGGCCCGCAGGCAGCGACATCAGGAAGTAGGCGCCGAAGAAGGTGAACTGGATGAGCATCGCCTGCACCCAGCTCAGCGCGAACGCCGCTTTCAGGTGCGGAATGAGGATGTCGTTGAGGCAGGTCAGGAAGCCCCACATGAAGAAGATGGCGGTGACCACCGCCAGTGCGCGGGTGGTGCCCTGCACGTGATGTCCTCGAACGGTCGTTACTGTGTCCATTGCTTGTCCTTCCAGTCAGTGATCGAAGCCATCCTGCGGTCATGCGTGACATTTGCAGCCATTGTGATTGTCCAGCGCTGTCAATCCGACCAATGACCTGACACCTGCGGGCTGAAAGCTGATCCGCGCAGTTTTGTTCTGCACCGCACAACACTTTCCTGCCCTCGTGTTGGCAGCGCTGTCATCCCTGAAAAACCGCTGCAGATGCCGTCGCACAAGGCGTTGTTTCCGAAGCGACGAGGTTCTGGCAACGATTTCACAGCGCGCCTTGCGACCGCCGACGCGGCGCACTTCATGGCAGTTTGTTGACAACGCTGTCAAGCGTCGCTCCAATCCGGGCCACATGCAGTAGTCCGTGATTGAACGAAGCAGGATCGCCATTACCGAATTCCCTGGGGAGGGAGCTTCCATGAAGACGTACAAGGCAGTACCTCGCAAGACGATGCTCACTTCCGCGCTGCTGGCTGCGCTGGCCGCCCCGGCATGGGCACAGGACGCACCCGGCACCAACGAACCAGTCGATCCGACCACGCTCGATGCGGTGCAGGTCACCGGTATCCGCGGCAGCCTGACCTCATCGATGAACCTCAAGCGCGACAGCCAGGGCGTGGTTGACGGCATCGTCGCCGAGGACATCGGCAAGTTCCCGGACACCAACCTGGCCGAATCATTGCAGCGCATCAGCGGCGTTTCCATCGACCGCACCTCCAGCGGCGAAGGGTCCAAGGTGACCGTGCGCGGCATTGGTCCGGACTACAACCTGGTGCTGCTGAACGGGCGGCAGATGCCGGCGTCGAATCTGGGCAACGGCGGCGGCGGCCTGTCCGGCTCGCGCTCGTTCGACTTCGCCAACCTCGCTTCCGAGTCGATCTCTGCGGTGGAGGTATACAAGACCAGCCGCGCCGACAATCCTGCCGGTGGCATCGGTGCCACCATCAACATCAAGACGCTGCGGCCGCTGGAGTCCGAGCCGGTGATCAGCCTTGGTCTGAAGGCGGTCAACGATTCGTCCAACGACAACCTGCCGCGGACCCTGCGCGGCTCCAACGTCACCGGTGAGCTCTCGGGCATCTTCAGCCAGCGCTACGCCGACGATCGCTTCGGCGTGACGTTCAGCGCCAGCCACCAGGAACGTGATTCCGGCTTCAACCAGGCCACCGTGGCCGAGGGCTGGGCCACGTTCAAGGGCAACGAGAGCGCGGACTGGCGGGCGCTGCCGCTGCCTGGCCAGGGGTATTCCGACCGCATCACCAACCGCCCCGGCCCCGACGACGTCTACGCACGTCCGCAGAACACCGCCTACAACGTCAATGGCGTGCAGCGGCAGCGCACCAACGCGCAGGCGACGTTCCAGTGGAAGCCGGCCGACAATGTCACCACCACGCTGGACTACACCTATGTCGAGAACAAGGTGCAGCAGCAGCGCAGCGAGCTGTCGGTCTGGTTCAACTATGGTCCGGGCGACAGCATCTGGACCAACGGCCCGGTGTCCGCGCCGATCATCTACGGCGAGGACATGACCAATTCGGACGTGTCGATGGGCGGCGCCAAACTGGCCACCAAGACCGACATGCACTCGCTGGGCTTCAACGTCGACTGGGAAGTGAACGACGCGCTGGACCTGTCCTTCGATGTGCACAACGCCGAGTCGGAATCGCGGCCGGACAGTCCCTATGGCTCGGCGGGCGTGCTCGGCGTGGCCGCCTTCGTGCGTGGCACCACCACCGTCGACTACAGCGGCGACCTGCCGATCATCAACATCGCACTGCCGCCGGGCGGCGTGCAGGCCTCCGACGCACTGGTCACCGGCTCGGTGTTCCAGAACAGCTACAACAAGTCCAAGGTGCAGCAGTACCAGGGCCGCGGCACGTTCCGCTTCGCCGACTATTCGGCGCTGGACTTCGGCGTGGGCCACACCCAGGTGAAGAACCGCTCTGCCTCGGCCATCATGCAGCGCAACAGCTGGGGCGGTCTGGGCTCTCCGGCCGACTACGCCGATGACATCTGGTACGCCGACAACATGGGCAAGTACTTCAAGGCATTCTCCGGCCACAACGATCCGCGCCTGACCGGCCAGTTCCTGGTGTTCGACTTCGACCGCCTGATCGATCGCGCGGCCCAGGTCGGCACCGATTCCGATCCGGCCTGCCCGAGCTGCTACTACGCACCGACGGAGTACTCCGAGGACATCCGCACCACCGAGAAGTCGAAGAGTGCCTACCTGCAGTACCGCACCACGTTGGATTGGTCGATGCCACTGCACGTGGCCGTCGGCGCGCGCTACGAGCAGACCGAGGTGGAGTCGAATGCGCTGGTGCGCGTACCGACCGGCATCAGCTGGAGTTCGGCCAACGAGTTCAACATCGACTACGCCGCCGATCGCGGCTTCGTCGGTGGCAAGGGCAAGTACGACTACGTGCTGCCGAACGTTGATCTGAAACTGGACCTGGCCGAGACGCTGGCGCTGCGCGGCAGCTACAGCCGCACCCTGGGCCGGCCGAGCTGGACGCAGATCCAGAGCGGTCAGTCGCTGGCCGACATCGTGCGCACCCAGGGCGGCACCGGCACCCGCGGCAATCCGGGTCTGGAGCCGCTGATCTCGGACAACTTCGATCTGTCGCTGGAGTGGTACTACGGCGAGGCCAGCTATGCCTCCGTGGGCTTCTTCCGCAAGAACATCAAGAACTTCATCAGCGACACCATTGTGCGCGAGAACGCCGGCACCCTGCATACGCCGGTCGGTGGCGCGTACTGGAACGAGGCACTGGCATCGGGCTGCGGCACCACCGACATGCCCTGCATCCGCGACTACATCTTCACCAACCATGCCGGGGATCCTGGCGTGACCTATACCGGGCGCAATTCGGCCGGGCAGATGACCGGCACCATCGTCGGCCAGCCCAACGACCCGGTGGCAGGTTTCGACATCACGGTACCGGCCAACCAGCACTCGGATCACCTCGACGGCTGGGAAGTGGCGGTGCAGCACCTGTTCGGCCAGTCCGGCTTCGGCGTGGCCGCGAACTACACCAAGGTGAAGTCGGGGCTGACGTTCAACAACCTCAGCCTGGGCGACCAGTACCCGATGATCGGCCTGAGCGATTCGGCCAACGTGGTCGCGTTCTACGACAAGAACGCCTGGCAGATCCGCGCGGCCTACAACTGGCGCGACAAGTTCCTCAACGGCATCGGTGGCCAGGGCCCGAACCCGAACTACACTGCCGCGTACGGTCAGCTCGATCTCAACATCAGCTACGCGGTCAGCGAACAGCTGACGCTGAGCCTGGAAGCGATCAACCTGACCGACGAGACCATGCGCACCTATTCGCGGCACACCAACATGCTGCGTTATGCCACCCAGACCGGTCCGCGCTACATGTTCGGCGTCCGCTACAAGTTCTGACCGGCGCCGGAGGCCTGGGGGGGGGGGGGGGGGGGCGGGCCCCCCCCCCCCGCCCGGGGGAGGGGGGCCCCCCCCCCCCCCCCCCCCCCCCCCCCCCCCCCCCCCCCCCCCCCCCCCCCCCCCCCCCCCCCCCCCCCCCCCCCCCCCCCCCCCCCCCCCCCCCCCCCCCCCCCCCCCCC